>CAYNOM010000193.1:0-9776 GCA_964398415.1 uncultured Polyangiales bacterium
GAGCGTCGTGTGTCGATCGATGGCCAGACGCACCGCCTCGAAGAGCCCTTCTTCGTGCTCGCCACGCAGAACCCAGAGGAGTTCTACGGCACCTATCCGCTGCCCGAGTCCCAGCTCGATCGCTTCTTGTTGCGCATCCACATCGGCTACCCTGGGGCGGACGTCGAGCGTCAGATCCTGCGTCAGCGTCGAGGCCAGGACCCGACCGACGTGCTCACCCACGTGGCGCAGAAGGACGAGCTCCTCGCAGCGCAGCAGGTGGTCGACGAGGTGCACGTCGAGGATGACGTCATCGACTACCTGCACGCGATCGTCGTGGCCACCCGCGAGACCAAGCTGCTCGCGCTCGGCGTCTCGACCCGTGGCGCCCTCGCGTTCGAGCGTGCAGCGCGCGCCTATGCGCTCGTCAGCGGTCGCACCTTCGTCACGCCCGACGACGTGCAGAAGCTCGCGGTGCACGTGCTCGCCCATCGCGTGCGTGTGGCAGGCGTGCACGACATGGGCTCGGGCCGCAACGATGCCGAGCGCGTCGTGCGCGAGCTCGTCTCGAAGCTGAGCGTGCCCATCTGAGGCGCTTGTTCGCATGGCCAAGTCCGCTTCGAAGAAGCCCTGGCGTCGTCACCTGCGCTTCACGCGCGAGGGACGCGTGTTCGTCTTCGTCACCTTCGGGCTCGGCTTTGCGGCCGTCAACACCGGCACGAACCTCATGTACCTCGTGTTCGGCTTCATGCTGAGCATGATCGTGCTGAGCGGCATCCTCAGTGAGCACGTGCTGCGCAAGCTGCACATCGAGCGCCGCCTGCCGGGTCGCGCCTTCGTGGGTGAGCCCGCGCTGATCGAGATCAGCGTGAAAAACGGCAAAGACCGGCTGGTCAGCTACTCGGTCGAGGTCGAAGACCAGGCTATCGCCGAGAGCAACGAGCGCCGCTGCTACTTTCTGCGTCTCGAGCCCGGTGCCGAGCAGGTGGCCTCCTATCGTCGCATCCCCACGCGGCGCGGCGTGATGCGCTTCAGCGGCTACAAGGTGAGCACGCGCTTTCCGTTCGGTCTGTTCGACAAGTGGCGGGAGCTGCCGATTTCTGCCGAGCTGCTCGTGTTTCCGACGCTCTTGCCCACGCCCTTGCCCGAAGGCAACGCGCGCGAAGAGGGGGCTGAGGCCGGGCACTCGCGCGGGCGCGGCACCGAGACGCGCGAGCTGCGCGAGTATCGCGTGGGCGACGAGGTGCGCACCATTCACTGGCGGCGCAGTGCCGCGATGGGCAAGCCCATCGTGCGTGAGATGGAGCGTGAGGCCTCGGCGCTCTACTGCTTCATGCTCGACAACTTCAGGCCCGACGACGCGGGCCCGCGCTGGGAGCAAGACTTCGAGCAACGCATCAGTCGCGTCGCCTACCTCGCAGAGCGCGCGCTCGCACGCGGGGCCAGCGTCGAGGTGTGTAGCCGCGGCCAGCGATCGCCGGTGCACGCCGGGGGTAGCCCGCCCGACGGCGTGTGGCGTTTTCTGGCGCTGCTCGATCCGGTGCCTGTCGCGGCTCTCCCCGCGCTCTCCCTGCCGAGTCCGGGTGCGCGCGTGTTCGAGGTTCGAGCCGAGCGCGAGGCCGATACGGAGCGCGCCGCATGAGCTTTGCGCGCCTGCAGAAGCTCGTCACCTACCTGCTCGCGACCCTGGGCCTCGTCGCCCTCTCGTTCGGCGGCGAAATCGCGACCCCGATCCTGATCGGTGTGGCTGTTGGCGTCGTGCTTTCGTGGTTTGCCGAAGGGCCGCTCGTCGAGCGCACGTGGTATGTGCGCGGCTTCACGGGGCTCGTCGTCGCGGTGCTCGGGCTGCAGGTGGTGCGCGGTTTCTCGGGCGGCGGCTGGCTCGTGCTGATGATGGAGTTCGCCGCGTTCCTGTCGGTCTCGCGTCTCTTCAACCGCCGCGCGGCCGCGGACTATCAGCAGATCGCGGTGCTCGCGTTCATGCACCTCATCGCCGCCACGGTGCTCACCACGGGCTTCGGCTACGCGGGGGTGTTCGTGGCGTTCGTGGTCGTCACGCCCTGGGTGCTCACGTTCGCCCAGCTCAGGGCCGAGATCGAGCGTCACTACCCGAAGGAGCCCGGCGCTGACGGCGCGACGCAAGCCGCCCGCGTGCTCGCCTCGCGTCGCGTGGTGGGCCCCACGTTCCTCGCCTGGACCGCGCTGCTCAGCCTGCCGATGTTCGCGATGACGCTCGTCTTGTTCTTGCTGTTTCCGCGCGTCGGGCTCGGCTTCGTCAGCGTGGGCAACGCGCGCGGTCAGTCGGTGGCGGGCTTTGGCAACAAGGTCGAGCTCGGGGGCTTTGGCATGATTCGCACCGATCCCACCGTGGTCCTGCGCCTTACGCCTGGGCCCGGTGTCGATCTTGGGCGGGTGAGTCGCTATTTGAGGTTGCGCGGCACGGCCTTCGACCACTACGACGGTCGGCGTTGGACGCGCAGTGAGGGCCAGCAGATCGCGATGAGCTCCATCGACGACTACTATCCGCTGCAGCGCATGGCGGATCGGAGCCGCGATCTCACCTTCAAGATCGTGCTCGATCGTTTGGATGAGCCGGTGTTGTTCTTGCCCACGGGCACCGTGGGCCTGCGCATCCCGCGGCGTAGCTTGCCGGGCCGGGCGGGGCGCATGCGGGTCACGCGGGCCCATGGCCTCGACCTTCGCTACAGCGCGACGGACGAGCCCGGCATCGTGTACGAGGCCATCGTGAGCTCCGAGGATGCCGAGCTCGATGTGCCGGTGGCGCGCGACATGGACGACGATCGCTATCTGCAGATGCCCGAGGGACATGCCCGCGTCGTCGGGCTGGCAAAGAAGTTGGCAAAGGGGATCGACGATCCCGCTGAGATCGCCACGCGTTTCCTCGGCCATCTGCGCGATGGGGATCGCTACGCCTACTCGCTCAACCAGCGCGAGGGGCGCGGCTATCCGCTCGAGTCGTTTCTGTTCGAGACGCGCGCCGGGCACTGCGAGTACTTCGCGACGGCGCTCGCGATCATGCTGCGTTCGGTCGGGATCCCCGCGCGCAACGTCACGGGCTTCTCGGGCGGGGAGTACAACCCCTACGGCGGCTACTTTGCGATTCGCCAGGCCGACGCCCACAGTTGGGTGGAGGCCCAGATTCCTGGACGTGGCTGGGTCACCTTCGATCCCACACCGCCTGCGCGCAACGAGATTGGGCCCATGCGCTCGTTGTTCGAAGACCTGAGCAAGATGATGGACGCGGCGCGCAGCTATTGGCTCACGCAGATCATCTCCTATGATCTGAGGTCGCAGATCGGCATCTTGCGCAACATGCGCGAGTGGACGCGTGGCTTCTCTCTCCCGCGATTTGGCGAGAAGGCTGCGTCCGGGCCCGGTGTCGAGCGCGCGGCCGACAAGGGGAAGGGTTTCAGCGTGCCCTGGCTCGGGCTGCTCGCGCCCCTCGTGCTGGCATTGGCCGTGTTCTTCGCCTGGCGCGGTCTGAAGCAGCGTGGCCGACACAAGGGCGGCCTTCGTGCTTCCGCGCGCGAGGCCCAGGCCCTGTATCGCGAGCTCGAGCGGCTGCTCGCACGGCGCGGGGCCGCGCGCCCACCTCACGTCACGCCCGAGGCCCACGCGCGCTCCCTCGACGCAACGCCCCTCTCGCCAGTGGTGCGCGAGGTGACGCAGGAGGTCACGCAGCTCTACATCGAAGCCCGCTACGGCGCGAGCGAGCTCGACCCCGTTCGCTTGCGCAGCGCGCGCGAGAGGCTGCGCGACTTGAAACGCGCCGCGTAGTGGTTCGCGTTCCCATGAGAGTTCGCGTTCCGAATCGATGCAGAAGCGAGCGCGCCCGCAAAGCCCGGACCGAGGAATACTTTGCTCGTATTTCGCAGGTCCGGGCTGCGGACGAAAGCCGCTTCTGCGCGATTCGGAGCGCGAACTTAGTGCGGGATGAAGCCGCCGAACCAGGCGGCAGCGCCAGCGCCCGCCAGGACGACGACGAGGGCTATCACCACGTACTTGAGCCCACCGCCCTTTGCGCTTTTGGCGACGGCGGTGGTCTTTTCGGTGTTCGCGGCGGCTGAACGCGGACCCAGGCTGTTCGGGCGCTGCTGTAGATCGCTCGTATCGATCGACTCGACCGAGCTCTTCACTGCGTCCTGCAGGTCGTTCTCCAGCATCGACGCGAGGTCGGGGCCATGGCCAGCCCTGGCTCCGTCGTCGTCTCGCTCGAGCAAGCCTGCGAGGCCCTGACCCTCGGCCTCGGGCGTGTTGCCGGGCTCGAGGCTCGCGCGGTCGAAGAACGTGGTGTCTTGATCGAGCTCCTCGTCGGAGAACCACTCGGAGGGGTTTTCGAGCCTGTCACTGAAGGAGCCCGCATCGAGTGGGGATGCGCCCATGCGCGGGCGCGCGGCGGGCGGCCGCACCGAGGAGCCCGACGCCGGATTGAGCGGATCGTTCATCTCGTCGAGGGAGGTGAAGGCGAGCAGCTCTTCTTGGATGAGCTGATCGATGATGCTCGTGTCGGCCTTGAACGCGCGCTCTTTGGTGCGCTCGTTGGCGACCCACTGGACGAGGTTGCCGATGTCGTAGGAGGTGACCTTGAGCTTGTGGCTGAACAGATATTCCGCGATGGCGTCGCCGAGCTCCCGTGCGGACTCGAAGCGCTGGTCTCTGTCGCGCGCCATGGCCTTCTTCAGGATGGCTTCGAGGGGGTCATCGACATCCGAGGCCATGCCCTTGAGGCTCGGCACCTCGGCCCTTTGCACCTTCTTGACGGTCTCGTAGTCGGACTCGCCGAGGAACAACCGGCGGCCGGCCAGGGCCTCCCAAATCACGATGCCGACGGCGAACACGTCGGCGCGCGCGTCGACCTCTTTGCCCATCGCGGCTTCCGGCGACAGGTAGCTGAACTTGCCCTTCACGACGCCGGGGTCGGTCTTCTCGAGCTGGGTCGTGGCCTTCGCCAGGCCGAAGTCGGTGACCTTCACCTCGCCACGTTTCGTGATCAGGATGTTCGGCGGCGAGATGTCGCGGTGCACGATGTTGAGCGCGGTGCCGGCATCGTCGCGAAGCTCGTGCGCGTAGCTCAGGCCACGGCACATCTCCATCGCGATGTAGAGCATCTCTTTGGCTGCGGGGCGGCGGCCGGCCTTGCGCAGCGTCTCGAGGATGGTCTTGAGGTTCGCGCCGTCCACGAACTCCATGACGATGAAGTAGGTGTTGTCGGCCGCACCGATGTCGAAGACGGTGACGATGTTGGCGTGGTTGAGGCGGGCGCCGAGGCGCGCCTCGTCCAAGAACATGCGAATGAAGCTCTTGTTCTGGGCGAGGTGCGGCAGAACGCGCTTGATGGCGACCTGCTTCTTGAAGCCCTGCATGCTGAGGGCTTCGCCACGGAAGACCTCGGCCATGCCGCCCGCTTCGAGTCGGTTGATGACGCGGTAGCGCTGCTCAGCCATGTTCCTGCGCGACGACGGTGCGTCGCGCCTCCGATTGTCTTTGGCGTGAGCTATTCACGTCAACCTTGCCGTATCGACCCACCACGCCCCGCTAGCTTATCGTCTTGGCGAACCACAGCCGCGATTTTTTAGCGCAAAATCCGTCCCGTGTCCTGCGATGGCTGGGCTTGTCCCCCGCAGCCCGCTGCCGAGGTGCCGCGGGCCTTGCACCACGCGTCCCATGGCGCAGACTCGCAGCCGTGGCTCCCGTACTCGTCGCCCCTTCGATCCTGTCCGCTGACTTCGCCCGCTTGGGAGACGAGGTCGCCCATCTCGCTCGGGCGGGGGCCGACTGGGTGCACGTGGACGTCATGGACGGGCGTTTCGTCCCCAACATGACGATAGGCCCGCTGGTGGTGAAGGCGCTGAGGGCCGTGACCACGCTCCCCCTCGACGTGCACTTGATGATCGTCGAGCCCGAGAAGTACGTCGAGGCCTTTGCCGAGGCGGGCGCAGACATCATCACCGTGCACGCAGAGGCTTGCCCGCACCTACATCGGTGCCTGCAGCAGATCCGCGGCCTCGGCAAGCGCGCTGGCGTGTCGCTCAACCCGCACACGCCCGAGGATGTGCTGCGCTACGTGGTCGACCAAGCCGATCTGATCCTGGTGATGAGCGTCAACCCGGGCTTCGGCGGGCAGGACTTCATCCCCCAGGTGCTCCCGAAGATCGAGCGCCTGCGCGAGATGATCGCGAAGAGCGGCTGTGAGGTGCACCTCGAGGTCGACGGCGGCGTGAAGGTGGGCACGGCCCGGCAGGTGATCGACGCCGGGGCCGACGTGCTGGTGGCGGGCAGCGCGGTGTTCGGCGCTTCTGACTACGCAAAGGCGATAGCCGCGCTCAGGACGGACGGCCGATGACGGGAGCGCTGACCGCCGTTCTCTCCCACGATGGGCAGCGCAGCCGACGCCTGAGGCTCAGCCGCTTGCACGTGATCGAGGGGCCCGACAGGGGCAAAGAGCTGTCGATCGAGCGTGAGCGCGTCACGGTGGGACGCAGCCTGATCTGCGATCTCGTGCTCTCCGATCACGCCGTCAGCGGCTCACACTGCGAGATCCAAGCGCTCGAGGCGGGCTTTCTGCTGCGAGATCTCGACTCGACGAACGGCACCTTCTGTGGCGACCTGCACGTCCGCGAGGTGTGGATTCGCTTCGGGCAAACGATTCGCGTCGGCAACTCGCTCCTGCGCTTCGAGCCCCTCGAGGCCACCGTCGACATCGACGTCTCGCTGCGCGACTCGTTCTACGACCTCGTGGGCACGAGCCTGCGCATGCGCGAGATCTTCGCCTTGCTCGAGCGTGTGGCGCCCTCCGAGCTCACCGTGCTCGTGCGCGGCGAGACGGGCACTGGCAAGGAGCTCGTCGCCCGGGCCCTGCACCGCGCCAGCACGCGCAAAGACCAACCGCTCGTGGTGCAAGACTGCAGCGCCATCCCCAAAGACCTGATCGAGAGCACCCTGTTTGGGCACGAAAAAGGCTCGTTCACGGGGGCCATCGACCGCCGGGTGGGCTGCTTCGAGCAGGCCGACGGGGGCACTATCTTTCTCGACGAGGTGGGCGAGCTCGACCTGTCTCTGCAGCCGAAGCTCTTGCGCGTGCTCGAAAACCGCACCGTCAAGCGTGTCGGTGGCGCGCGTGAGATCCCGGTCGACGTACGCGTCGTCGCCGCGACCAATCGCGACCTGCGCAAGATGGTCAGTCAGGGGACGTTTCGCGAGGACCTCTACTATCGCTTGGGCGTCGTGACCCTCGAGCTGCCGGCCCTGCGCGAGCGTCCCGAGGACATCCCGCTGCTCGTGAAGAGCTTTCTCGTCAACATGGCAGAGCGCCGCTTCGGATCCGGGGCGGAACAATTCACGGTCACCCCCGAGGCCATGCAGCGGCTCGTGGGCTACGACTGGCCTGGCAACATCCGCGAGCTGAAGAACACGGTCGATCGCGCCGCGCAGCTCTCGGAGGGAAACCTGCTCGACGTGCCCGATCTATTGCCCACCTCCCAGCGCACGCTGCCCGACAGCGTCTCGGCCCATAGTGCATCCCAGTTCGTGGAGCAGGGCCTGCCGTTCAAGGAAGCCAAGCAGCGCGTGCTCGACGAGTTCGAGGCCGCCTATCTGAAGTGCTTGCTGGACAAGCACGCAGGCAACATCACCCGTAGCGCCCAGGCGGCTGGTCTCACCAGGTATCACCTGCGCGAGCTGTCCAAGCGCTACGGTATCCGAGGAGATAGCGACTGATGTCCCGAATGGTGCATTGCGTGAAACTAGGCCACGAGGCCGAGGGGCTCGAGAAGCCGCCGATCAAGGGCGAGCTCGGTCAGCGCCTGTTCGAGAACGTCTCGAAGGAGGGCTGGAAGCAGTGGATCTCCCACTCGACCATGCTGATCAACGAGCTGCGTCTCGACTTCAACGACCCCAAGGCGCAGAAGATCTGGCTCACCGAGTGTGAGAAGTTCTTCTTCGGCGAGGGCTCGGCGTTGCCCGAGCAGTTCGTGCCGCCCAAGCCCGAGGGCTGACGCGAGAGCCAGCCGAGCGGCCCGCAAGCACGAGCACTGCTCTCGTGTTCAGCGCGTGGTAGAGTGACTCTGCCCAGCTGCCCCGCGGGGGATTGTGATGTCACTCGAAGCCTTTCATCCGCTCGTCGCCGACTGGTTCAAGACCGCGCTCGGTGCGCCGACGGAGGCGCAGCGCTCGGCCTGGCCCGCGCTCGCTCGGCACGAGCACGCGTTGATCGCCGCGCCCACGGGCTCGGGCAAGACCCTGGCCGCCTTCCTCTCGGCCATCGATGCCCTGGTGCGCGAGGGCGCTGAGCGCGGGGAGTTGCCCGACGAGACGCGCGTCTTGTACGTCTCGCCGCTCAAAGCGCTCAGTCACGACATCGAGAAGAACCTCGCCCTGCCGCTCTCGGGCATCGCCGAGCTCGCCCGCGCACGCGGCGTGCACTTGCCGCCGATCCGAAGCTGGGTGCGCACGGGCGATACGCACCCGCGGGAGCGTGCTCAGGCGACGAAACGTCCGCCCCACCTGGTCGTGACCACGCCTGAGTCGCTGTACCTCTTGCTCACGAGCGACGGCGGACGGCGCATGTTGGCCACGGTGCGCACGGTGATCGTCGACGAGATCCACGCGCTCGTGCGCGACAAGCGCGGCTCGCACCTCGCCCTGAGCCTCGAGCGCTTGGAGGCCCTGGTGCAAGCGGAGCGCCCCACCGCGCCACTGCAGCGCATCGGCCTGAGCGCGACACAGAAGCCGATCGAGGAGGTCTCACGCTTTCTCGTCGGTGCGCGCCCTGCGCCATGCCACATCGTCGACGTGGGGCACCAGCGCACGCTCGATGTGGCGCTGTGCCTGCCAGGCTCGCCGCTCGAGGCCGTGATGAGCGCCGAGGTGTGGGACGAGGTGTACGAGAAGCTCGTGGCGCTGATCGAGGCGCACAAGACGACGCTCGTCTTCGTCAACACGCGACGGGTCGCAGAGCGCGTGGCCAAGCAGCTCAGCGAGCGCCTCGGCGAGCAGCACGTCACGGCGCACCACGGCAGCCTGTCGCGTGACAAGCGCCTCGATGCGGAGCAGCGCCTGAAAAATGGCTCGCTCAAGGCGCTCGTCGCCACGGCCTCGCTCGAGCTCGGCATCGACATCGGCGACGTCGATCTCGTGTGTCAGCTCGGCTCACCGCGCGCCATCGCCACCTTCCTGCAGCGCGTCGGGCGTTCAGGCCATCAGCTGCGCGGGGTGCCGAAGGGCAGGCTGTTTCCCCAGAGCCGCGACGATCTCGTCGACTGCGCGGCGTTGCTCGATGCCGTTCGCCGCGGTGAGCTCGATCGGCTGCGCATGCCCGTTGCGCCCCTCGACGTGCTCGCCCAGCAGCTCGTGGCCACGGTGGCGGCGGAGAGCTGGTCCGAGGACGACCTCTACGCCCTCGCGCGCCGCGCGGCGCCCTATCGCGAGCTGTCGCGGGACGACTTCGACGCGGTCGTGCGCATGCTAGCCCAGGGCTTCGAGACGCGACGCGGACGCAGGGCTGCCCTCGTGCACCACGACGCGGTCAATCGACGTCTCAAGGGGCGGCGCGGGGCGCGCCTCGTCGCCATCACCTCGGGAGGCGCCATCCCCGACAGCTTCGACTACGAGGTGTTGCTCGAGCCGGAGAATCATCGCGTCGGCAGCGTCAACGAAGACTTCGCCATCGAGAGTATGGCAGGCGATGTCTTTCAGCTCGGCAACGCGAGCTATCGCATCCGCCGTGTCGATCCGGGGGTGGTGCGGGTCGAGGATGCCAAGGGACAACCCCCGTCCTT
>CAYNOM010000194.1:0-9744 GCA_964398415.1 uncultured Polyangiales bacterium
GGGTTCGGGCAAGACCACGACGTTGGCGGCCATGATTCGGGAGATCAACCACACCGCCTCGAAGCACATCATCACCGTCGAGGACCCGATCGAGTTCGTCCACGAGCCCGCGCAGAGCGTGATCACGCAGCGTCAGGTGGGGCTGCACGTCGACTCCTTCGCCACGGCCCTGAGGTCGTCGCTGCGCGAGTCGCCCGACATCCTCGTGGTGGGCGAGATGCGCGACCTCGAGACGGTGAGTCTGGCGCTCCAAGCCGCAGAAACGGGCGTGCTCGTGTTCGGCACCCTACACACGAACTCGGCCGCGAAGGCCATCGACCGCATCACCGACGTCTTTCCCGAAGAGCAGCAAGAGCAGGCGCGAGGGCTGTTGTCGGTGTTGCTGAAAGGCGTCGTGGCCCAGACCTTGTGTCGGCGTGCGAGCGGCGAGGGCCGCGTGGCTGCCCTGGAAATCCTGCTCGCGAACTACGCTGTCTCGAACATGATTCGAGAGAACAAGACCTTCCAGCTCGATGGCTACCTGCAGAGCGGTGAAGCCCTGCAGCAAGGGATGATGTCCCTCGATCATTGTCTGCGGAGCCTGGTCAAGGAGCGTATCATCACCACTGAGGAGGCGGTCTACTACGCCAACTCGCCGCAATCGATCGAGGAGCTCGCCATCGATCTCGAGCGTGAAGAGGCCTGACCGGTGTCCAAGCAACTGATGGAGCTCAAGCAGCGCGCCAAGGAGGCCGAAGCCCGCAAGGACATCGCCGAAGCTGTGAAGCTCTACCTTCAGGCGAGGGACGTGAACGAGGCGGCGCGCGTGTACATGAATGCCGGTCGCTTCGATCAGGCGGGTCGCCTGCTCTTTCGCGCCGTAGGGCTGCCGCTCGAGCAGCTCAGCAAGGGCAGCCACGAGCAACGTAAGCTGGCAGTCAGTGCGGCGATCTGTCTGGCGAGGGCCAACGAGACCCACAACGCCGTGTCGATCTACATCGCGCTCGGCGACAAGAAGCGCGCGATTGAGACCCTCGAGAAGGCAGGCGACGCGGTGGGCGCGGCCAAGCTCAGGGTGCAGCTCGAAGGTGGCGGAGACGGGCGCCCCGTGGCGGGTACCGGAGCGGTTGCCGCTGCCAAGTACAACGTGGGCATGAAGCTCGAGCAGGAGGGCGACCTGCCAGGCGCCATGGCCGCCTACATTCAAGCCAAGGCCTTTTCCGATGCCGGTCGCATCGCGCGTAAGCTCGGAAAGCCCGCAGAGGCCGGCCCCTACTTCGAAGAAGCGGGCATGTACTTCGAGGCGGCGGTGTGTTGGAACGAGGCGCAGGATCAACGACGCTGTCTCGACGCCCTGGTGCGCATCCCACGCGATCACCCGAAGTATCGTGGCTGCGCGGTGAGGGCCATCGGCCTCGCGGCGCAATTCGGGGAGGTCGGCTTCGAGCTCGATCAGTTTCTGTCGCGCTTTCTCGCCACGGGCCCGGAGAATGCAGGCGAGATCGACTCGTTCGTGGCGATAGGCAAGCTGTACGCGAAGCACGGTCTCCCTGAGAACGCGCGCGAGTGCTTCAAGAAGATCCTCGCCGTGGCACCCGATCATCCCGTGGGGCGAGAGCTCGAGGGGCTCGAGCGCGACATGCGCGGCTCCAACATGGCCTACGACAAGGTCATGCGCGAGGATGCGGCATTCCACCGCGACACGCGCACGACGGCCTGGGGCAAGGGGGCCGCGGCGCAGCTGCCTGACCTTCCGGGCCTGCCCGATCTGCCGCCGATGCCGGGGCAGCCGGCTGCGCCTCCTGCGCGCACGGCTTACGGTATGGGGCAGGCGCCCATGCCTCCCGGTTATCCGCAGCAGGGTTATCCGCCCCAGGGCTATCCGCAACAACCGCCACCCGGCTATCCAGGCACCGCCTACGGTTACGCGCCCGGGCCCCAGGGTTATCCGCCCCAGGCGCCCCAGCCCCAAGGCATGCCTCCCGGTCATGGCGCACCGCCGCCCGGCTATCCCCACGGGACGTCCGCAGGCTACGCGCCGACGATGACGCCGCAGAACATGCCCCAGGCCGGGCAGGTCATGGCCGCGGCCGCAGGGCAGCCCGCGCCAGCCGCGCACGTGCCATCGCAGCCGAGCTTGCCGCAGGCCGACGTCGGTCCCCTCGACCTCACGCCAGGTCAGGTGATAGCCGAGCGCTACAAGATCGAGAAGCAGATAGGTCAGGGCGGCACAGCATCTGTCTTCCGCGTGAGTGATCTCGAGCTCGAGGAGGTGGTCGCGCTCAAGCTCTTCACGGTCATCATCGACGACCCCGATCTGATTCGTCGCTTCAAGCAAGAGCTCAGCGTGGCGCGAAAGCTATCGCATCCAAACATCGTGCGCCTACACGACATCGGCATGCACCGCGGCTTTCGCTTTCTCACCATGGAGCTGCTCTCCGGAACCGACCTCGCGGGGACCATCGCCGCGGGAAACCTCACCATGACGCGGTCGCTCGACTTTCTGATCCAGGCTTGTCACGGCCTGCAGGTGGCCCATGACCGCGGCATCGTGCATCGCGACATCAAGCCGGAGAACTTCTTCGTCACCGAGAAGAACGTGCTCAAGGTGATGGATTTCGGCATCGCCAAGAATGCGCAAGCCACGAAGCGAACCCAGGCAGGGTTCATCGCGGGAACGCCTCCGTACATGTCGCCCGAGCAGATCAGCGGCTTTGCCGACGTGTCGCACCTGGCCGACATCTACTCGCTGGGCATCGTGGCCTACGAGATGTTCGCGGGCAGCCTGCCCTTCGTGCACGAAGAGATGATGCCGCTCTTGATGATGCACCTGACGCAGGCACCCGAGCCGCCGAGCACCCACAATCCGAGCATTCCGAAGCCGCTCAACGACCTGATCCTGCGTCTCTTGGCGAAGGATCCCAACGATCGGATTCAGAGCTGTAAGCAGCTCGCCGACGAGCTCACGAAGCTGAGGTCGGTGGTGGCGTCGGCCGAGCGCTGAGAAGCGTCTGAAGGGCCTCCGTGGTTGGTGCCGACAGCCCGTGCTCTGCGATGTAGCGGCGCGTGAACGCGGCCTTGTCGGCGTTGCCCTCGTTGGCCGACTTGGCGACGAAGTGCTCGACGAGGCCGCCTACGCCGAAGATCGTGCAGCGTACGCGGTTCGTGCTGCGTTGCTCGACGCCACCGTCTACCTCCGCCAGGGTGACGGCTCCTTGGATCTCGAGGTGGTCTGCGAGCACCGACGGAATCATGCGAAACGACCAGCACTGGGTGCGAGGATCGAACTCGCTGTGCTCCTGGATGATCACGTGCTCTCCGAACAGCTTTCGCACGGCGAGCGGGGCCTCGAGCGGCTTCTCGAAGCTGAGGCGCCTCCGCATGCCGCGCTCGTAGTCGCCCTCGTGTTCGAGCACCTCCATGCGCGTGCAGCCGAGTGCCTCCTTGTACAGGCGCTCTTGGTAGTCGAGGCTGAGGCAGAGCTTCGTCCAGTACGTCTTGGCGTCGACGGCGAAGTGCTGGGAGAAGCGCGTTTCTTGGGTCACGCCGCACCTTGCTGTCTGAGTGCGTGACAGGTCAAGCGGATGCCTTCGGCGAGGGTCACGCGGGGCGTGTAGCCGAGATCGCGTCGCGCCTTCTCGATGCTGAAGTAGTGGTGACGCACCATGTAGCGCACCGCGAAGCGGGTCATCCCGTCCTCGGCGTTGAGCGTGCCGCCGCGCAAGGTGTCGAGGCCCTCCTTGAGGGCGGCTGCGGCAAAGGCGACGGGGTAGGGCACGGCACCCACGATCTTCGGAAGCCCGAGCTCCTCGAGCACGTCCTGCACGAAGCCAAAGAAGGGTCGGGGCTCGCCGTTCGTCACGAAATAGGCCTGTCCGGCCACGGGCGAGTCGAGTGAGAGCCGCTCGTCGGCGGCGAGCAAGGCGTCGATCAGGTTCGACACATAGGTGAAGTCGCTGAGCTTGTCGTTGCCGAGCCCCACCGATAGCCGCAGCTTGCCCGCCTTGGCGCGCGCGAGGATCGCCGGGATGAAGCGCTGATCGCCGGGACCGAAGATCACGTGCGGTCGAATCGCGCACGTGGCGACGCCGCGCTGGCCATTGGCCTCGAGAATCTCCCGCTCAGCCGCGATCTTGCTGTCTGCGTAGGGCGCCTGGGATTTCTGGGCGTAGGGCAGGGTCTCGTCACCGCGCTCGATGTCGCGCCCCTCGTAGACCGCGCTCGCCGTGCTCACGTAGATGAGCTTCTTCACACGGTTGGCCCAGGCCGCGCGCAGCACGTTGCGCGAGCCGCCGAGGTTCACCGACCACACGTCGTCGAGGCGGTTGTGCTTCGTGTGCACGAGCGATGCGTTGTGAAAGATGGTGTCGACGCCCTCGCACGCGCGCTGAAGGCCCGCCGCATCGCGAATGTCGAGGCGCTCGAAGCGTATGTCGTCACGCCATGCCGAGCCGAAGGGGTCGACCACGATCACTCGGTCGCCGCGTTCTCTGAGCCGGTCGACGAGGGCCCGCCCCACGAAGCCTGCGCCGCCCGTGACCAGGCTCGTCTGCTGTTTCAGATCCCGCGCTTCCGCCATCGCCGAATCATGGTTCGTGAATTGAAACCGTCAATTCAAAAAATGTGTTGCTTGTTCACCGCGCGCTTCTACAGTGCCGGGCGGCTCGGTGCACCGACCGCGAAAGGGGGCCTACGCCATGGGGACACACGACTACGGGGCCGAGGTGCCGCCGCCGCCGACTTTCGAGCAGGCCAAGAACCTGCGTCAGCGCGCGCGCGTCGCGGGCATGGATCCCAACTACTGGTACGCCGTCGCCCTGACGCGGGAGGTGCCGCGCGGAGTGGTGAAGGAGGTCGAATTCTGGAAGCGCTCGTTTGCGCTGTTTCGTGGCCAGGATGGCGTGCTGCGCTGCATCGAAAATCGCTGCGCCCATCGTCAGCTCAAGCTGAGTGAAGGCCAGGTGGAGGGCTGCCACGTGCGCTGCCCTTACCATGGCTGGGCCTACGATGGTGCTGGGCGTCTCGTCGACATGCCCCACGACGACTTCGGCAAGAAGCTACGTCTCGAGCTCGACAGCTTCCCGGTGCTCGAGCGTCACGGCCTCGTCTTCATCTTCCCCGGCGATGCGGCGCGGGCAAGCGAACGCACGCCGCCCGAGATCCCCGAGCTGTCGGGCGCGGCGCCCTGGACCCACGACGTGCTCGATTTCGTCTGGCACGGGCATTACTCGATGATTCTCGACAACGTCAGCGACTTCACCCACGGCCACCTGCACCGCAAATGGAAGCCCTTCGAGGGCGACAAGCTGCTCAGCGTCGACGAGTCCGAAGACCGCGTGCTTCTGCACTACAACGCCAAGATCGGCGCGGCGCGCATCATGGACATGTTGATCGACCGTAAGGCGCACGCCGGCGATCAGCATCTGTCCTGTTACGAATATCCCTACCAGTGGTCGAACACGGAGAACTTCGTCAAACACTACCTGTTCGTGCTGCCGATGAACGAGCGCACGACGCGCGTATTCTTTCTGTTTTACTACCGGCACTTCAAGGTGCCGTTTCTGCCGTTCGACGTGCCCACGCGCCTCATGACGCCGCTCGTCAAGCTCGGACACAAGCTGCTCGTGCGACCCCTGTTCGACGAGGACGGTTGGGCCGTTCAGCGTGAGCAGCAGGCGTTCGAGGCGCACTCTGAAAAGCCCATCGCAGAGGTCAATCCCATGGTCACGGCCTATCAGCGTCTGACGGTGAGAAAGTGGGAGGCCTACCTCGCTTCGCAGAAGCAGGTGAACCTGCGCAAGAAGGCTTTGCCCCCGGAGGAGGTGGCCGATGCCTGAGCTATCGCGTTCCAAGGCTTCGCGCGCACACCGCGCAGCAAGTCGCGAGATCGAGTGTTACGAGCCTGCGACCATGCGACCCCTCGGTCGCATCAAGGCGACACGGCCCGACGAAATGCCCGAGATCGTGGAGCGCGCCCGGGCTGCCCAGGCGTCTTGGAGCAGGACTTCCTTTGCCGAGCGTCGGCGCGTGCTGGGGCTCTTGCTCGCGTACGTGCTCGAGCACGCCGATACCCTGTGTGAAGAGGTGTCGCGCGACTCGGGCAAGACGCGGCACAACGCCATGCTCGGCGAGATCTGGCCCGTGGCCGAGAAGCTGCGTTGGACCATCGCCCACGGCGAGCGGCACCTGCGTGACGAGCGCGTAGGCGCGGGTCTCTTCTTGCACAAGCGCGCGCGTATCGCCTTTCAACCCGTGGGCGTGATCGGGGTGATAGCTCCCTGGAACTACCCGCTTCAAAACATCCTCGGGCCCACGATTTCTGCGTTGATGGCGGGCAACGCCGTGGTGATCAAGGCGAGCGAGTGGGTCGCCTGGTCGAGCGCGGGCTTTCAGCGAATCTTCGACGCGGTGCTCGCGCGGGCGGGCCATCCGCGGGAGCTCGTGCAGATCGTCAACGGCTATGCAGACGCGGGCGCGGCGCTCGTGAACAGCGCAGACAAGATCATCTTCACGGGCTCCATGGACAACGGCAAGCGCGTCCTCGCGCAGGCTGCGGACACCCTCACGCCGGTGGTGCTCGAGCTGGGTGGCAAAGACCCGTTGATCGTCTGCGACGATGCCGATCTCGAGCAGGCGGTGCACGCGGCGCTCGCAGGCACCTTCATCAACTGCGGTCAAAACTGCCTGGCGAGCGAGCGTCTGCTCATCGCAGATGCGATCTATCCGCAGTTCGAGGCACGCCTGTGCCAGCTTGCGGCAGGTCTCAGGCAGGGCGACCCGAACGCGAGCGAAGTCGTCGACGTGGCGGCCATCGTCTCGCCGCTCCAGCTCGATCTGATCGAGGCCCTCGTCGACGACGCGAAGCGAAAGGGCGCGCGCGTGCTCGTGGGGGGCCAGCGCGTGCTCAAAGGGCAGGGGCAGTTCTTCGCGCCCACGGTTCTCGCCGACGTCACGCCCGACATGCGCATCGCACGCGAGGAGACGTTTGGCCCAGTGGCGCTGCTCATGCGCGTGCGCGACGACGAGCACGCCATCTCTGTGGCCAACGGCACACCCTTCGGGCTTGGCGCGACGGTGCTCACCAAGGACGCGGCGCGCGCGAAGCGCATCACGGCCGGGCTCGCCACAGGCAACGTGTCGGTCAACGACTTTGGCCTCACCTACATGGCGATGGATCTGCCCTTTGGCGGTGTGAAGGGCTCGGGCTTTGGACGTCTCAATGGCCGCGAGGGCTTGCGGGCCTTCACGCACCCGAAGGCGGTGCTCGAGGACAGGCTGCCGCTGCACTTGCCGGCCAAGGTGTTTCCGGTGGGCGACCGCGACTATGCAGCTGCGCGCGAGGTGCTTTCGCTTCTCTATGCGCACGGTGTCGGCAAGAAGCTCGATGCGGCGCTGAAGCTCGCCCGTGTGCTGCGAGGCCTGTCGTGAGCGCGACCGAGTTCGACTACATCGTGGTGGGTGCAGGCTCCTCGGGCTGCGTGGTCGCCGGCGAGCTTGCGTCGGAGCCAGGTGTGCGCGTAGCGCTGATCGAGCTTGGCGATCGAGCCGAAGATCACCCCGAGACGTTGCGTGCGGACGGCTACAAGGACGCGTTCGCCAACGATCGACTCTTGATCGAGCGCTTCAGCGTGCCCCAGGTGCACAGCGGCAAGAAGCGCTACTTTCTCGGCACGGGGCGCGGCATGGGCGGCAGCGGTGCCATCAACGGCATGGTGTACACCCGCGGCGCGCGCGAGGACTACGCCGAGTGGCCGCGTGGCTATCGCTTCGACGAGCTCGTGCCCACGTTCGAGGCCGTCGAGCGACAGCTCCGCGTGCGTCCGCGTCCCGAGACACGCTTCACCGAGACGTTCGTGGGGGCGGCCGTCGAGGCAGGCTTTCGTCGGGTGTCGAACCTCAACGACGGCGACCTGAGCGGAGTCATCGGCTACGAGACGATGAACTACGAGGGCGAGGCGCGCCGCAACTCCTACGTGGCCTTCATCCAAGACAGGGGTGTGCGCGACAACCTGACGATCTTGACCCAGGCGCGCGCGCTCGGCGTGGTGCTCGAGGGTCGTCGCGCCACGGGTGTCGAGATCGAGCAAGCAGGCGCGCGGCTCACGCTGAGCGCGCGGCGTGAGGTCGTCTTGTGTGCGGGGGCGCTCGAGACACCCAGGCTGCTCATGCTCTCGGGCATCGGCCCAGGTGGGCATCTGCACGAGCGCGGCCTCTCCGTCGCCGTCGACCTTCCGGGCGTGGGCGAAAATCTCCACGATCACCCAAACGTCAGCTTGTTCTTTGCGGGCAAGCAGGCGGTCGACGTCAATTATCCGCAGCTCTACGGCTTTCACCGTGCCCACGCACAGAGCAGCCTACCCATCGGGCAGTCCGACACTTGCTACGTGATGTACCCGGCACGCTCCTCGCTGCGCGAGGCAGCCATGCGCATGCTGCCCACCAAGCTGCCGAAGGCTCTGTATGGCAGGGCCACCAAGGGCCTGATTCGCACGGCCGTGGCGGGCGCCACGCGCTTCGATTTTTCCCAGCGCTTCATCGAGAAGACGTGGGGCGTGGTGGTGATCCTCGGCAAACCGAAGAGCCGTGGCACGATCCGCCTCTGCGCTGACGATGTGCGTGCGGACGCGCTGATCGATCCCGGCTATTTCAGTCACCCAGAGGATCTCGAGACCATGGTGCACGGTGTGCGCCTGGCCCGGCGCATCGCGCAAGCAGCGCCGCTCGCGGCATGGGGCAACCGGGCGCTCTTGCCCGGGGACGACGTCACGCAGGATGACGACATCGCGCGCTTCATTCGGGACAATGCGATGACGACGTTCCACTTCGCAGGCAGCTGTCGCATGGGCGACGACCAAGCCTCGGTCGTGGACACCGAGCTGCGCGTGCGAGGGATCGACGGGCTTCGCGTGGCCGATGCGTCCGTGGTGCCCGTGACGCCGGTGTCGGCGCTGAATGCGCCGAGCATGATGCTCGGCATGCGCTGCGCCCAGCTTTTGCGCGGGGCTCTTCGCGGGCGCGCGCCGGAGCTCGTGGGCAAAGACGCCGAAGGAGCCGCATGGCCAAGCTGAGTCCCAAGGATTCGGTGAAACAGAAGCGGGTGGAGCTGTATCGGCAGGTCATCGTCGAGGCTGCCGAGGCCGAGTTTGCCGAGCACGGCTTCGAGGCGGCGAAGATGCAGCACATCGCGCAGCGCGCGGGCATCGCCCTCGGCACTTTGTACGGGGTGTTTCCGGGCAAGAGCGAGGTCTACGACGCCGTGCAAGCGCTGCGTGGCCGCGAGATCCTCGAGCACATGTTTCGACAGATTCCCGGCACGGGCGATTTTATCGACGCGGCGCTGCGCGGGATCGCCGCCTACGCGCGCTTCTTGGTCGAGCGGCCCAACTACCTGCGCATGCACCTGCGCGAGGGCCTGTCCTGGGTCGATCGGGCGGTGCTCAAGAGCGATGAGCAGGTCGACACCTGGGAGCGCGGCATGGCGCTCGCCGAGGACGTGCTCAAGCGAGGCATCGAGCGCGGTCTGTTGATCTCCAACGACCCTCCTGGGCTTCAGATCAAGATGCTGATCGCGGCCCACCAGGTGCAGCTCCGCGACTGGCTCGAGCGCGGCGCCAAGGCGGAGGAGGTCGATGACCTCATCGAGCGCATGCAGTCCCATTTCTGTCGCGCCTTCGTGCGTGACGAGCACGCGGCGCGGGGCGTTCGCGGTCGAACGGGTTGAGGAGGCGTGATGGAAACGTACGTCGCACAGGTGGGCGAGGGCAG
>CAYNOM010000195.1:0-9732 GCA_964398415.1 uncultured Polyangiales bacterium
GCGGCCCGACGGACCTTCCCGTGCGGAGCGCTGCCGTCGTCGACAGCCAGTCGGTGTAGAGCGAGGTCCCGCCTTTGGCGACCTTGATGAGAGAGGTTTTCGAGTGCGCGGTGGTCGCGAGGGCGCGGCCCAACGTGAGCTCCGGACCGTAAGGATTGCCGCAGTTCAGCGCGAGCGGCTGCGGGGTGCCGTTCCAGGCACACAGGACGTTCGCGTCTGGCTGCGAGAGGTTTGCGCCCACGAGACCAGCGCGGCTGAGCCGAACGAGCTCGGAGGCCTCGAGCGCGACACGCGCCGCCGAGTACCCGTACATCGCGTAGCCGTTCGACCACGTCTGGTACCAGGATGTGAGGCGCTCTCGCAGGCGCTGCTCTTGGGTCTGCGCGGTGCCGGACGCGAGATCGCTCATCAGGCCATCGTGGAGCGCGCGATCCGTGTTGCCCTCCATGTTCGACTGCCCCGCCAAGAGAAAGACCGGCATCTCCGTCGGAGGCGGAGGCGGCGGGGTGCTTCCGCTCTTGCACGTGTAGGTCACGCCGAGCCTCTTGGGCACGCCAGTGCAAGGGTCGCCGAAGCTCGCGTTGTTCGCCGGCACGACGCAGGAGGGCTTGTTCAGGCACTGAGCCTCGACTCTGCTTTGAGCGCTAGCGGCATGACAGGTGCCCTTCGACAGGCTCGGGCAAGACGCGCTGAAGTTGCCGTAGCTGGCGAAGCTGACGGCGGCGATGACCTGGCCGTTCGGACAAGACAGGGCGGCGCTACTTCCCTCGTTCGCGGTCGCGCAGCGAGCTTCCCCACTCACGCTGGACGTCAGTTGCATCGCGTCGAGGTTCGGACCTCCGCTATCCGTGCTGGCCGTGATTCGGATCTTGTTCGTGCCCGCCTTGAGTGCGACCTGGAGCGAGACCTCGGACCACGTGCTCCAGCTTCCCGTGGGGGCGAAGGGCACGCTGCCGATCGGGCTCGAGTCGTTGACCGTGATCGCACTCTGACGAGCCCCTGAGCTGCCGTTGGTATAGCGAAAGGTGAGCTTGTGCTGCCCAGCGACCGCGACGTTCACGTTGTTCCACTCGAGCAGCGAGCCTCGGCCGCCGAAGTCCATGAAGCCGGTCCCGGTGTAGCCGGCGTGCTTCGTGCTTTTTTGGCAGCCGCTCTGGAAGGTGTGGTTCTCGGCCTGGTAGGGCGTGGAGCCGGCCTTGTCATCGAGCTCGGACACGCCGGCGTCCCAGCTGGCTTCGTCCGGCTCGAGCTCCATCGCGCAGCTCGAGCCGAGGAGCAAGCACAACGGCGCGGTCAGCACGGCCCTTCGAGTAGACGATTTCATGGTCCGCTCCCTCGCGCTGTCGCGCGTTGAGGGCCCCCGCGTCCATCGGCGCCGTGGGGCTCCATTCACCTTCATGTCGGTGAATGGGCCTCGCTTCGCCCGGTGGCTCCTCCCGGCGAGTCCGTCACTCAGGCGTGTCCGGGCTCACACTCACCGGCGATGGTGGGAATCCCCATGAAGGCTCGCCCCTCGCCCGACAGGTACCATGGACGCGGCAGTCCGGCGCCGAGGCTCGTCACGTGGCTGCCACGAGCGGGCGGTCGAGGGCTGAGGCACCCTGCGGGGACGGATTCTCTTTCGCCATGCCACGGAGATCCCATGAAGCGCGGCAGTGAACCTGACTTCTTTTCGGCGCCTGTGAGGGACGCCAGCGCTGCGATGGCTTCGATCCGCAAGGCTGGCAGGGAGCTGCGCAG
Source organism: uncultured Polyangiales bacterium (assembly GCA_964398415.1). Taxonomy (GTDB): domain Bacteria; phylum Myxococcota_A; class Polyangia; order Polyangiales; family DASUME01; genus DASUME01. The sequence continues at coordinate 1,741 of CAYNOM010000195.1, forward strand.
GGGCTTGAAGCTACTGCAAGCGGCCTTCATCACCTTTCTGCTCGCGAGCTGCGTCGCATTGCTGTTGGCCTATCCACGCGCTGGGGACAAACAGCGTCTCCACGCCATGCGCGATCTGGCGCAGCTCTCGCACGAGGTCGACGTCCCGGCGCTCAGACGCCAGATGGCAAAGCGAGCAACGGATGAGCTCGCGTTCGATCTGGAGCGGGTCGCCAATGCCGTCGCCGTTCCCGAGCTGACGGCCAAGCCTGGCAGGGAGCCGCAGACGCAGCTGCTGAACGCCGAGCCCCCCGCGCTGGACACGCTCTTCGCCGTAGCGAACACGCTTTCGTCCGGAGCACGCGTTGTCGTGCATGGACCGAGCGTCGAAGACTTGGCTGCCGGCATCCGGTGGCGAGTCGACGCGTTGCGCGACAAGCGCCCGCTCGTGCTCACCCACCTCGAGCTCGCGCAATCAGTCACTCGCGAGGCCGTGGAAGCAGAAGTCAGCGTGGAACCCGCGCGCCTGGAGGCGCTGAGGACCACTTCCGCATACGATGCGTCGTACGAGCAGTACACGGCGCTGCGCGAGCGCAGCGAGGCACTTACCAAGCAAGGCGCGGGCAAGCCGGACAGGTTGGCTGCCGCGCGCGAGCGCGTCTCCGCGTTCGAGGCCCTCCAAGAGGACAAGACCGCGATGCGCCGCGCGACGCGAGCGTACCAGCGCTCGATGCGACGTGCGCGAAAGCGTCCGGCGGACGTGTCGGAACAGGACGCTTTCGGGCGGCTCGTGATCGCCACGCTCGAGAGCGAGGGTCACAAGCCGCTGCTGTACGGCATTCCGGTTGCACTCGCCGCGCGCTTCGCAGCAGCCCCTGCCACGAAAGTCCCCCCATCGTTGGAAAGGCTACGAGAGAGCCCGCTGTGGCCCGAGATCAAGGGCGCGTCGGCGGCGCAAGCCAAGGCAGATCTGCAGAGACAGGTGTCGTTCCATCTGCGTAAGACCAGCCTCGAGCGCGTGGAGCTTCGGGGAATCGACGGCCTTCAGCTCCTGCCGCTCGCCGTGTTCTTCGTTCTCGCGCTCTTGACCCGACGCTGCCTTGTGGCGACGCGGGTCTACACTCCTTTCGGCAGCAATCAGGGCACAGCGCTACCTATACCCGGAACCGGGATCCGCGACGTCGATCGCGCCCTGTTGGTGGTCTTGCCCCTCGCGGTATGTGGGCTCGTGATCTGGTCGCTCCTCCGGCTCGGCGTGCAACCGTGGTTCGCCAGCGCCCTGTCCGTCCTGCTGATCACGCAGAGTGTCATCGCGAGCCGGCGTTGGAAGGAGCTTCATGGGCTCTTGCACCTCGCCCGGCAGCGGAGCCTCGTGCAGCCCTTCCCGGAGCGATCCGCCGGAGACGGGGCCAGCGCTCGCACGAAGGCTTAGCGGCGATCCTGCCCTACCAGGCCGCGCGCTGCATCAGCGTCTCGGCGTCTTCGGCGTCGAGGTAGTCGGCGTTCGCGAGTTGAAGGGCTGAGCCCATGGACGTCTGCGCGAAGTAGGCCTCGCGCGCTCCGTCGCCCGCGAGCCCCACGAGGCGCATACGCACTCCGCAGCGATCGAGGAGCACGTTGACCGCGCGGACGAGCTCGCGGACGCTGACCGTGACCAGGCCCTTGTCGTCTTCATGCTCGTCTTCGAGGGCGCACAGGTGATCTCCGGCGCGCAGCACGAGAGCACCGTGTCGCCCGCCGATGCGCTCGAGGGATGCATCGCGGATCTCAGGGGTGAGCGCGAGCAGACGCTCGGCCAGCTCGCTGGCGGTGAGCCCGTCGTCCATGGCGTACAGCATGAAGCGGTCTGTGTTCGTACGGCGCTGGCTCGCGAGGGGGTCGCCACCGGCTTCGTAGTAGGCCTCGAGCAGGTCGAGGCGTCGCGCGGGGCCAGACTCGTTGCGTATCAGCGCCGCGCTGCGCGTCAGCTCGGCACCGTCGAGCTCGCTCGCGATGCCCGCTTCGTGGAGGGCGGTCACGAAGGCGCAGTCTTCGGCGGTCAAGGTGCCCGCATCGGCATCGGCATCGGCATCGGCATCGGCATCGGCTTCGTTCGGCGTGCGGGCCGGCGCAACACTGGACACCGGACGGTTCGAGTCATTCGAACGCCTGCGTGGTCGCGATGCGTCGGCTTCCGCGGTGTTTTCGAGGTCGTCGACGAGCGGCTGAGGGAGCGGAGTCTCCGGCATGCCCAGACTTCCTTGTTACCACGAGCGCGACTGCCATGACCAGGAAGCCCAGGAAAGCGGGGTCATCCAGCACACAAAATCAGGTCACCCCGGCCCCTGTGGGCTACCTTGGCGCACGATCACGGGCTGGGGAAGTCCACTCGCACCTGTGCGTACCCAGGAGATGATGGTCTCGGCCGCGGTGATGGCCGCGTCGCGCTGGAACGTGCGCCAGTCCTGTCTGCCCGTGGAGCCGACCACGTTCGTCACCCCCAGCACGGCTGCGAACGGTACGTCGGCCGCGCGGCAGGCCAGGGCGACTGGAAACAGCTCGAGGTTCTCGGCTTCGATCCCGGTGCGGGGTTGCACCTGACTCGCGACGGCGTCGTCGACGGTGATCGCGAGGGTCGTGGCCACTTCCGCCATGCGCGCGCGTGGCCCCCCATGCGCGGCGAGGCCCGCCGACAGCGTCGGATGGGTGTCGAGCAACGTTTGCATGGGGCCAGGAAACTCCGCCTTGCCGGCCGCCACCGAGGGATCGAACAGGTGGCAGCGGCTGACGATGACGAGGTCGAGTGGGCGGTAGGCGTGGGGCCCCGGATAGATGCCGCAGCTGCCGAGCAGCACGATGCAGCGGGGCGCGAGCTGGTGGATGCGGTTGGCAGCGCCTGCGCCACAGACCGCCATGCCGACGCCGATGGTCTTGGCGACGACGTGCAGGTCTTGCACGATCGCGTGCAACCCTTCGCCCAGGTGCGGCCTGAGGCCGACCAGCTCGGGCGCGTGGGCGGCGAGGATCAAGACGTCGACGGGCGTTTGGGGCAGAGGTAGGGACGGGCGCATCGCGATGGGGGCCATTCTAGGTGACTGGTGTCGAACACACCATCGGCGTCGTGGTGCGGGACGAGGCCAAGCGATGCTAAGAGAATGCGACGAGGGGGGAGCTGAGGGCGGATGGCAGATGGCAAGCGGCGGGTCGTCTACCGCTGGGACCTCGACAAGACCTATCTCAGCACCGACTTCGACTCCGTGCGCGGCTTGATCCGCACGGCCTTCGAGGCTGCGGCCGACAAGCGCACGCTGCCTGGCGCAGACCTCTTGCTTCGCGAGCTCTCGGCCACCTCTCCCGAGGCCATCCTGATCGTGTCGGGTAGCCCCGAGCTGATGCGCAAAAAGCTCGAGCAAAAGCTCGCCCTCGACGGCATTCGCTGGGACGAGCTCGTGCTCAAGCCGAGCCTCAACCGTCTCTTGCGTGGGCGCTTTCGTTTTCTGCGCGATCAGATCAGCTACAAGCTCGGGGCCCTGCTCACCTCGCGGCTCTCGCGCGCCGACGAGCACGAGGAGGTGATGTTCGGAGACGACGCGGAGGCGGACGCCTTCGTCTACTCGCTCTACGCCGATCTGTGCGCGGGGCGCGTGGGCGCGGAGGTGCTGAGCCAAGTGCTCACCGCATCGCGCGCCTACGAAGACGACGCCGCGGCCCTCTTGCACAACGCTTCACAGCTGCCGCGCATGGACGTATGCCGTCGGATCTTCATCCACCTCGAGCGCGTGCAGCCGAGCTACGCCTTCGAGGTGTTCGGCCCGCGGGTGTGCGCCTTTCACAACTACTTTCAGCCTGCGCTCATGCTCGTCGAAGACGGTCTGCTCGCGCCCGAGGCCGCGCTGCGCGTGGGCTTCGAGCTCGTGTCGACCTACGGCTTCAGTCCCGATGCCCTGTCCGCGAGCTACCGCGATCTCGTGCGTCGCAACCTGATTCGCGCGGTCACGGGGGAGGCGCTGCGCGCGCGCGCGCACGAGATGTCGGCGCACACGCCAGAAACCGAAGCGGCGCTCGATGGCCTGAGGGCAGAGCTCGCGCTGAGCGTGCTCCCCACGCGTGCTGCCTCGCCCAAGGACGCCTCGCCCATCGACTACGTCAGGTTGCTGCCGGAAGACAAGGCACGCGCGCGTCGCGCGAAGCATCGGGCCCTCTTGCGCCGCCGCCGCTGAGCCTTCAAGCGAAGGCGACGAGCGCTTCGTGGGGCAAGAGCGTGTAGCCGCCGGTGCTGAGCACGAGGTCGCCGCGCAAGCTCGACACGAGTCGCCTCGGGCTCTCGAGCACGCCCCGCACGAGGCGCGGCTTGGTCGACAGGTTGAGGAGCACGTCGACGTGGTCCCTCTGCGCCTCGGACTCGTGGACCCTGCGATAGCCGAGCACCTGGGTGGGCAGGTCTTCGGCTGGGATGAGCGAGATGCGTCCGGCGCTCAGCGCGGCGCTCTGCTTTCTCAGGCCGAGCAGGCGGCGATAGTGGTGCAAGAGAGAGCCCGCGTCCTCGAGCTGGGCGGCCACGTTGTTCGTCGCGGCCTCTGGGTGCGGGGCGAGCCATGGCGTGGCTCCCTCGCGTGTGAAGCCCGCGTGGTTTGCGTCGCCCCACTGCATCGGGAGCCGACACTCGTCGCGATTGAGCAGCATGCCGCGCTTTTTCAGCGCCCGCGCAAGCCACTGCGGCACGAAACGGTAGTGGTGCGCGATGGGATCGAGCGCGTGGACTGTGGGAATTTCCCGGTGCTGCATGCCGATCTCGTCGCCGTAGTAGATGAACGGCACGCCGCGGGCGGTGAGCTGCAGCGTCGCGAGGAGCTTTGCCTTCGTGTGGCAGCCGCCGAGTCGGTGGATCATGCGCGGTCGGTCGTGATTGCCGAGCACCCACGTGGGCAGAAGCGGCTCGGCAAAGCCGTGCTCGAGCTCGACGATCAGCTCGCGCAAGGCCTCGCTGTGAAGGCGTGCGCCCAGCGTCTTGAACAAGAACACGAGGTGCAGCCCGTCGTGTCCCTCTTCGCTTGCACAATAGCGCTTGAGATCGCTTGGCGATCCAAATACTTCGCCTACCACGAAGCGTGGAGGGTCGTAGCGGTCGACGAGCGTCCGCAGCTCGCGCGCGAAGGCCAGGGTGTCCGGATGGTCGAGCGTGTGCAGGTGCCGCTGAAAGTAGCCGTGGGGGCTGTCTTCAGTCGGGATCGGCTTGAGCGAGAAGGGATTGTCGGCGAAGGATGGATCCTTGAAGAGCGCGTTGAAGATGTCGAGACGCAGACCATCGACGCCAGCATCGAGCCAGTGTCGCACCACGTCGAGCATGGCCTTCTTGACCGCGGGGTTTCGGTAGTTGAGGTCGGGCTGAAAGGGCAGAAAGCTCGCCCAGTACCACTGCTCGCTCTGTGCATCGTACTGCCACCCGCTGCCGCCCAGCATCGAGCGCCAGTTGTTCGGAGGCTTTCTGCCGTTTGGGCCGCGCCCGTCGCGCCACAGGTAGTAGTCGCGCATGGGATGATCGCGGTGGCTGCGGGAGGCGACGAACCACGGATGTTGGTCCGAGGTGTGGTTCAAGACCATGTCGAAGACGATCTTCATGCCGCGCGCGTGCACCTCGCCGATCAAGCGCTCGAGGTCGTCGAGGCTGCCGTACTCGGGCGAGACGTCGAAGTGGTTTCGGATGTCGTAGCCGAAGTCGGCCTGGGGGCTGTCGAAGAAGGGTGACAGCCACAGCGTCTCGACGCCCAGGTCGTGCAGGTAGTCGAGACGCTGGATCACGCCGGCGAGGTCGCCGATGCCGTCTCCGTTCGCGTCGGCGAAGGAACGCGGATAGATCTGGTAAACGGTCGTGCGCTTCCACCACGGTACAGCGTGCATCGATGACCTCTGGAGCACGCCCCTCGCGCACTCCCCGATCAGAGTATGCAGCCCTGCCGTGCGCGCTACCGTCACGGAACGGTCAGCGTCGAAGACGTCCTCGGATGGGAGCTTTTCAGCGACTCATACGGCGCAGGGCCCAGGCGATGGCCTTCGGCGCGGTGCGCTCGACGCCCCACATCAACTTGCTCGGTAGATCGAGTAAGGTCGGAAAGCCCGGACGCTCGAGCCCATCCAACATGGCCTCAGCGATGGCGTCGACGGATTGGGGCGGCGACAAGCGGTAGACCGGAGGCAGGGCGGGAAGGTTTCGCACCATGGGCGTGTCGACCGCGGGCGGGCAGATGACGCGCACCTCGATGGGCCTGTCGTAGAGCTCGTCGGCGAGCGCGCGGCCGAAGCCCACGACGGCGTACTTGGAAGCGGAGTAGCCCGCGAGCGTGGGTACGGCGCGCAGCCCGGCGACGCTCGCGACGAGGCTCAGGCGCGCCTTGTGCGACACGGAGGCCGACTGGAGCAGGTGCGGCACGAGGGCTTGGGTCACGTGCACGCTGCCGAGGTAGTTGACCTCCATCATCGCGCGATAGTCGGCGGCGCTCACCGACAGCGCTGCGCCCACGCGCAGGATGCCGGCGCAGTGGATCACGTCGCTCAGCGAGCCCACCGCCTCCGCCGTACGCAGAGCGACCTGCGTGGTGGCCTCCGGGTCGGTGACGTCGACGACTTGGGCACACAGGCAGGCCTTGCCGCAGCGTTGGGCTGTCTGGGTGAGACCCGCCTCGTCGCGGTCCCACAGGACGAGGCGCTCGCCGCGCCCGGCCAGTAAGCAGGCGAGGGCGCGACCGATTCCACTCGCGGCGCCGGTGATCACGAAGGCGCCGTGGCGGCTCATCGCTCGGCCAGCTCCGCCAGCGCTTCTTCGGCCAGCTCACCCACCGTGGTCGAGTAGGTCGTCTCGCCCTCTTCGAGCTCGACGCTGCGTCGGTCCTTGAGCAGGCGCTTCAGCAGCGGGGCGGCCTCTGGATCTCCAAGCTCGGACAGGGCCTCGATGGCGGAAGCCACGACGGTGGCGCGTGGATGCTCGAGCGCACGCGCGATGAGCGGGACGGCGCTCGGCTCAGCGATCTCCGCGAGGATCCAGGGCAGCTCCTCGAGCGCGGGGCCGTCTTGATCGCTCTCGAACGCACGCTCGATGCCGCGAGCGACCTCCGCGTAGCGGTCGTACGCGAAGTCGCGCAGCGCCTCACCCGCCGCGACGCGCACCTGCGGGTCGTCGTGGTTGAGGATGCGAATCAGCGTGTCGGCCATGCGCGCGCCCTGAACTTGGGCGCACAGATCGCAGAGCCGGATCAAGCGCGCCGCACCCTCGCGTGCATCCTCCATGGACAGCGCCTGCTCCGTTGCCTGGTGGAGCAGCTGCGACAGCTCGTCGCCGCTCGGGTGCGCGAGCAGGTGCTCCTCGGCGTCGCGGAGCTTCTTGTCGGCATCGAAGAGGGCATCGAGAAGTTTCTTGGGGCTCATGGGCCCGAAGGTATCACGCAGAGAAAGGCACGCCCGTGAGCAGGGCAGCTCGGCTGGCCCTGCCACCCTCAGGGGAAGCTGGGGAAGCTGGGGAGCGCGATGCCTGCATCGCCCAGCACATCCTGGATGACGTCCGGCACATCCGGCAGCTCTGGAACGCCTGCTCCGGTTCCGGGCAGCGCTGGCAGCCCTGGAATGCCTCCTCCGGTTCCAGGCAGCTCTGGCAGCTCCGGAATGCCCCCTCCGCTTCCAGGCAGCTCTGGCAGCTCTGGAATGCCTCCTCCGGTTCCAGGCAGCTCCGGCAAGTCTGGAAGGCCACCGGCTACGCCCGCATCCGCGTCGCCCTCGTTGGTCCCGTCCGTGGAGTCGCCAGCGCCGCCACCACCGCTCCCGCTACCCGGCGTGTTGCTGCCGCCTGCGCCCCCGCCGCCCTGGCTCCCCGTATCGCTCTGCGATCCGTTAGCGCCCGCCGAGGAGCCATCACCCGCGCTGTCGTCCGAGTTTGTCGATGGCTCTGCGCCGGCGTCGTCCGCCGGCCCAGTCGCATTCGCACCCGCTGAAGGGCTGCCCCCGTCTCCACAGCCACTCGCGAGGGCAAGGCCCAACGCACACATC
>CAYNOM010000196.1:0-9680 GCA_964398415.1 uncultured Polyangiales bacterium
GAGCAGCTCGGGATAACGGCGCGCCGTCTCGGCGTCGAGCTCGGCGAGCAGCGTGGACCGAGCGCCTGCCTGCACGAACAAGCGATGAAAGCGCACGGCATCGTCGTCGGCATAGCGCAGCGGCGACAGCTCGGGCTGCTCTTCGGGGGGTGCGTTCCAGCCGATGGCGAGCGCAAACAGCGGACCCTGTGCCTGTGCCACGCCGGGCCAAGCCAGCGAGACGAGGCACACGAAGAGCGCGACGAGCCTCATGGGGCGTCCCGCACCTGAAGGGGTTTCACCGCGACGTGAACGTCCGCCGAGCCCTGCAGCTCGTCGCCCAGCGCCATCACGATCTCTTCACGTGACAGCGCGCGCCGCGAGAACACGCCAAACACCTGGTGCTCGCCGGGTGTGTGCTCAGGACCGATGCGGATGGCCGTAGCGAGCAAGGGGGCTTTGCCCGCGAGCGCCACACTGCGTCCGCCCGGCACAGGCACATACCAGAGGAAGATCCCGTCATCACGGCGGGCGAAGGCAGCGAAGAACGGAAAATCGTGGGCCGCGTGCACCTCGAACGTCAGCATCGCCCCGGGCCTGCACGCCGCGCCCTCATCCCCGCAGGACAAGGAGAGCGTGGGCACCTCGCCGCCGCGCGCCGCGAGCTCAGGCTCGGGCTCCCCGCGCAGCGTCAGCACCATGAGGCCGATGGCGGCAGCGAACGCGGCCACGCTGCCCATGCCGTAGAGCCACGTGCGATGCGGCCCCTCCGCTTCCGCGATGGCACGCCGCGCCGCCTCCTCACGCGCGAGCACCGAGGGACGGTTCTTTCCAGACAGGAGCCGAGCCAGCTCTTCGTCATCCATGGACATCCTCCCTCACCACGCGCCGAGCGCCCCTTCTCGATACGAGCGGACGCATGCGAACGGGCCAGCTTTCACGACACCATCCCTCGCTTCGTCAGGTGCCGACGCAGCCCCTTGAGCACTCGATCCTCGAGCGTGCGCACGTGTCTGCGCGTCACGCCGAGCTGCTCGGCCACCACGGCTTGGGAGAGCTCCTTCTGAAATCTGAGCTCCACGAAACGCTGCGCCTCGAGGTCGAGGTCCTGCACGAACTCGCGTGTGACCTCGGAAAGCTCGCGAAAGCGCGCGTTGTCGTCGTCGGGCGCGTCGACCGGACCCAGCGCGGCCTGCTGATGAAGCTCGAGGTCGCGCAGATCACTCACGAAGTCGAGGCGCTCGCGGCGGCTCTTGCGGTGACGATCGATGCACACGTTCTTGGCGATCTGCAGCAGGTACGGCGTGAACGGACGGCGGCCATCGTAGGCACGGCGTGCGGGCTCACGAAAGGCGCGCACGAAGACCTCGTGGACGATGTCGGCCACCGCCGCCTCGTCTCGCTCACCTGCGACCCGACGCCCATCCGCATGCACGCTGAAGCCCGTGCGCACGAAGCGGCTCACGCTCTCGCCGAAGCGTACGTACACGCGCGTGAGGGCGTCGGCGTCGCCGGCCCAATAGGCGTGTAAGAGCTCAGGATCGTCGTGCATGTCACTCGCTCAGCGCGCCCGCAGAGATACGGAGAAAACCTCCCAGGACATCGACCCCAAGATGGTCGCCCGAGCCGCGGCCGAGCCGCCGAGCAAGACGAGTCGCACCCGACTCGGGTCGGAGAGGCCGAGGTCCCGCACGCGGAGCTCGACCGCGTCGACCTCTTCGCTGGTCTCGAGCACGCCGCGGCGCTCGAACAGCGTGACGGGTTCGACACCCGCATCCGAAGTTTGCTCGGGCATGAGTGCCACCCGCGCTGAAAACAGCGCACCGATGTCGTAGCGGTGCCTCACCTCGAGCGAGATCTCGTCGCAGCCGGAGAGGTCGAGGAGCGGCCCACTCGCCACCGAGGGGGCCTGCATGTTCCAGTTGGTGCTCGCAAAGCGCAGCCAACCCTCCGCGCCCACGCTGTCGCAGGACCAGAGCGCGTCGTCGAGCTCCCACTCGGAGCCCGGACACTCGGCTCGGAACGAGCTCGCGTACGCCACCCCGCAGCCGACCGCAGCATCGACCCGAGGCTCGGTGCCCCCCATGTCACCCTGGCTCTCGCCCGCCACGTTCGTGGCCGCATCAGCCTGAGTTGAGTGGGATAGCCCCCCGTCCTGCGTAGCCTGGTCGGGAGGTCGCGCGGCATCCGCGCTGGGCTCCTGGCACTCGCCCTCCACGCACACGCGCGCGCCCGTGCAGTCGCGCTCGGTGCGACATGCGCTGCGGCTTCCGGGATCGAGAGCGCAACCCGCGGCGAGAATGAGCGCCGCGACACACCGAGAACGCACGGTAGCGTGGTGCTTTTCGTACTGGGACCCGAGCGTCGACGACTCCAACGCGGCTCTTCCTCCGCGCGGCCTGGGGTGCCGCGCTGGCGGAAGCCTAGCACAGCTCGCAGGCTTGACCCGCCCCGCCCCGCCGGCGCTCGGATGCGCTCAATCGTCCGTATCGCGCACCGTGATAGCGACGCTCGTGAACGGCTGGTCGATGAGGCTCGCGTGCGCGAAGGTCAGCGTGTCCGTGCTCTTCTCGTACTTCATCGTGCCGCTCGCGATGGACACCACGAACACGCCGCGAACCGGATCCGAAATGGTGATCGCGCCCCCGGGGCTCGACCCCAACCAGCCCGTCTTCAGGTTGACCTCGACCTCGACCTCACCGTGCTCGCTCAGCAGGGTGCCCGCTCCACGCATGAAATAGATGCTCGGGAAGTAGCTGTAGTTGCGGATGTTACCCTCTTGCAGCACGCCCTCCAGTCGATAGGGCTCTTCACCCTCGAGGGTCAGGGTGACGAGATCGCGCGTCGATCCTTGCATCTCCAGGGTTTGCGTGAAGCTGAGCGTGTTGCCGTCGTCGTCGATCACCATCAGCGTCACCGGGTAGTTGCCCTTGTAGGGATAGGCGTGCGAAGCGGTGACTGCGTCGCCTCCGGTGATGGTGCGGGTGCCGTCGCCCCAGTCCCAGATGCGCTCCACGATGTGACCGTTGGGGTCGAACGTCACGTCGTCGACGAGCTCATTGCGGCGCAGCTCCGCATTCCAAGTGGGTTTCGAGAGCTGACCCAAGCGGCGCGGCGCAAGCGCATCCTCGAAGCCGAGTGCCTCGAGTGCACGCGGCAAGCGCAGAACGTCTTGGGGGCGTACCTCGCCGCGCTGGATGGCCGCCGTGTCGGTACCAGCCGTGAGCGCAGTGACCACCTCCGCCGCGCTCAGCTCTGGCGCGACGCTCCACAGCATGGCGGCGGCCGCGCTCACGATGGGGGCTGAAAAGGAGGTCCCCCTGGTGGTCATTCCGATGCCAAAGCCGGAGTAGACCGGGATGTCGTACGCAGGCGCCACAAGCCGGGCGTGATCGCCGTAGGTGCCTCCTCCACAGATCACGGGCCGTCCATCGAGAAACGCGCAGTCGTCCACCCAGCGCGTGCCCTCTCGATTGCTGCCCGTGACGCCGAGGACGTTGTCGAAGTTGAAGGGAGGCAGACTATAAGCGGCCGGATAGCTCTTCGTGCCCGCAGGGTACAGGGTCGTCACGCTGCGTTCGTAGGTCTTGCCATCGATGTTCACGATGTCCGACTCACCCGTCTCGAGCAGGCGAGCCTCGTCCACATCGAGCTCATCTTCGTAGCGAAAGCCCACCGACTTACCGGCCTGGGAGCACGGATCATTCGAAGGGGTCTGGCTCATATCACGGAGCGTCACCGAAACGACGCTCTGGTGCTCCAGCTTTCGCATGTCGAGGCCGTGGTTGCCCGATGCAGCGACGATCAACACGCCCTGATCGCGCGCCGCGCGAATCAGCGGCTCGTACTGGCTGGCAACCTCGGGCGTGATGAACACGGCGCTCGAGACGTTGATCACCTTCGCACCGTGCTCGAGAGCGAACGCTATCGATCCCGCGAACGCACGGCCCACGTCCTCGGCTGCCTCCGGACGCAGCGAGCCGCCGCACATATCGCCTTCGTTCACATAGAGGAGCGGCATGATCTTGACGGGCAAATCGCCGGCCACGCCCGAACCAAAGACCCCGTTGTTCGACTCCGCGGCGATGGTGCCCGCGACCCACGTGCCATGGAGCGAGGCGCCGATGAGGTAGTTGTTGCCATAGGGGCGGTTGTTGCGCGCATCCCAGCCAGGCACGAGCCGACTCTTGAGGTCGCTACTCCACAGCTCGATGCTGGTGTCGACGACCGCAACCGAGACCTCGTGCTTGGGCACATCGCGCAGCATGCCCCAAGCCGTGTAGGCGAACACGCCCGGCTCGGCGTCCGCGAGATACCACTGCGACACTGCGCCGGGGTCGTTTGGCTCCACAACCGAAAGCGGTGTCGACTGCGCATGCACGGCGGCCGCGCTTACGCCGGTAGCAGTAAGCAGCGTCGAAAAGATCAGCGCGCGTTGCGCTGTTCGTGAGGACGCACCTTCGGCGTGCACCCGAGCCTTGGGGCGCACATCCATCTGTCGAAACGCCATGTCGTTCTCCGTGAGTAGGGGGGCAAGAGCGTCTGCTCACCACGTCTACGCACGCGCAACGACCTTGGGCCGAAAAAAGACGCCCTAGTCGCAGTCGCCCTGGAGATCGAGCGTCCTGACGACAGGAGACGACGCGTTGCCTGCGCTGTCCACCGCAACCAACTCGAAATGCGTGACCCCGACGTGAGGCAGATTGAGCGTCGCCCACGTCGTGCCGGTCACGCGCGCCTCGAGCTCTCCGTCAACGTACAGCTCGTAGACGAGGGAGCTCTGCGGGTCACGGTCGTCGAGCGCCGCATCCCACATCGCGAAGACGTCTCCGCAGTAGTCCTCGAAGACCCAGAAGCGCCCTGGCGTTGTCGGTGCAAGCGTGTCGTAGGTAGTGCGGCGCAGCGTCGAGGCGTAGACGGGCGCGCTCCATGCGGAGGCGTTGCCGAAGGGGTCGAGCGCGCGCACCGACAGCGAGTAGGTGGTGTCGGGCTCTAGGTCCGCAATCGTCGACGATGTACCCAGCACGCTGCGCAGCCGGGTGCCATCGAGCGCGAGTTGATAGGTGACGCTCGGACCGTCGTCGCGTGCGGCAGTCCATCGCGCAGTCAACGCATCGCTCGCCGCGTAGGTCACGGAAAGCGCGGGCACCGAAGGTGGCGTGGTGTCCGCCGGCAGCGTCACGGGCAGCACGTCGCTCGGGTGCGAGCGATTGCCGGAGCCGTCGACGGCCACCACGGAAAACCCATAGGCCGTGCTGGGCGAGAGCCCCCACACGATGCTGATGCTGGTTACGCCACGCGCCACGGAAAGCTCGCGACCATCGCTGACGCGTACGCGGTACGACACGAGCCCCGACGCGTCACTCGACGCCCGCCAGGCCAGCGCGACGTGATAGGCCCCGAGCGAGGTTACGCGCAGCTGTGTCGGCTGAGTGGGTGGTGTGCGATCTCGGTGACGGGCTGAGGCAGAGGGCGGCGCAAGCGAAGCAAATGCCATGAACAGCGCGGCGATCACCAGCATGCGCGCAGGCAACCCTAAGATTCCTTGGGCTTCTGAGCGTATCCTTCGGGTTGTCTTTGCGCTCAGTACGCGTGCTTGCAGACGTGTGGTGCACGTATCGCGGCGTGTTTCGACTTCTGTCACGGGCATCTCCAATCGGGCAGCCATGTCCCCATGCGTGTTCGAGTTTGCGAGCGAGAGGTGGGCACACTCGCGATCGTCTGAGAGCTCGACGACGCGACTACGCGCACGCCGAGTGGGCTCGCAAGAGTACGGCGCTGTTCGAAAAGCTTGAGGGGGGTCTGCATCGCGGATCGGCAAGCGCGCGTGCGAAAGCCGCGCTGTTAACTTCAGAGCATCAGATCGGAGAGACCGGCCCAGAAATCCGAACGCGGGCGACGTAGCGCGCGTACAGCGCGTACGCGCCGAGGCTGACGAGTGCTGGCAGCACGAGCACCCAACCACCAGCGTGTTCGCGCAGCAGATACGACACGGCGACGTGGGCGAGGAACATCGCGAGCGCGGCGCCCAGCGTGTGACGTTGGCCGAAGAAGACCTGCGCGAGCGTCAACGGCAGCATGCGCCGTGTCATCCCGATGAGGATGGCAATGAGCAGCGGGTACGCGAGGGCCCAACCCCATGCCGCAGCCACCGATCCGTGCTTCAAGCCGAAGAGCTCGAGCATGACCGCGATCAGCGCGCTGACGAGCGCCGCCGCGAGCACCGAGTCCCAGAGCGCGAGCCATGGCCTATGCATCGCTTGGAACAGCAACGGAAATGCCTGGTCCAAACAACGCAACAGGGCGGCGCCGCACAGCCACGGCACGACAGGTGCCGCATCGAGCCACCCTCCGCCCTTCACGATCGAAAGCAGCGGCGTGGCGTTGAGCGAAAGGAGCACGGTTGCGGGCACGAGAGCCAGGCCGAGCGAGCTGAGCGTCCACAAAAACGTGCGGGTGAGCGCCGCCGGGTCGCTGCGCAGCCGCGCGTAGACCGGAGCCGCGGCGCGATGCACAACCTGTCCGATGGCCAGGCAAGGCGTCATCGCCAGGTCGAACGCCACGCGATACACCCCCACCGCCGCCACGTCGAGCCATTGGCCCACGAGCAGATAGTCCACGTTGCGATAGATCTGGTGCAATAGGCTCGCCCCCGAGACCTTGGTCCCGAAGGACGCGTGAGGACGTAGGCTGGGCCAGTCGAAGCAGATGCGTGGACGGTAAGGCTCGGCGATGTACGCAAACACCATGGTCGCAAAGCCACCCATGAGGTGACCGAGCAGCGGCGCCCACGCTCCGACGCCAGACAGGGCGAGCGCGCAGGTCGTCACCCCGGAGCTGAGTGTCGAAAGGGTCGAGACCAGGGCCATGCGCTCGTAGGCGAGTCGGCGATTCAGCAACGCGAGTGGCACGATGGCGGCTCCCACGAACCAGAGCTTAGTCGACGCCAACATGATCATCGGAGCCAGGCTCGGACGTCCGTAGGCGAGCGCGAGCGGATGGGCCGCCGCACACACACCGAGCACGAGCAGCGTCGCTACCGAAAGCGCGTACCAGAACGCGCTCGAGAGCACGCCCTCGTGGACGTCTCCGCCGCCCTGGACGAGAGCCCGGCCTACGCCGAGACCACTCAGTGCCTCGAGCACCACGCTGACGCTCCACGCGAGCGTGGCCTCACCGAGCTGCTCCTGCGAGAGGCAGTACAGCACCACGAGGACCTTTCCGACCTCCAGCACGCGCGCGACGGCGCTGGCCGTGCCGAGCCACACGAAGCCGCGCCGCACCTCGTCGCGCGGATCCACGGTTATCGCGGGAGCCTGTGCGAGCGTGCTCACCGCTCGGACTCGAGGCTGGCCGCGTGGGCGAAGTAGCGTGCGACAGCTTGACGGTCGGTATCGCGCGGGGTCGGCGCCGCATGCCGCTCGTACTCTTCGAGCGCGCGCTCCAGGCTGAAGCCCTGCGACCTGCGCAGCGCTGCTGCCACGATCCCGGTACGGTGACGGCCACCGTCGCAGTGCAGAAGCACGGGCCAGAGCTCGGGCCGCTTCAACACGTCGAGCGTGCGCTGTATGGCGCGTGGATCGATGTCTCCGTCCGCACCGAGATCGATGCGCGCGACGAGGAGGTCGTGCTCGAGCGCATGTTCGATCGTGCGAGGATGCGGCAGCGTGCGCTTCACGCACACGAGCGTCCGGATCCCGAGCTTGTGCAGATGTGCGAGGTGAAGAGCACGTGGCTCCGCGCTTCGATAGATGCAGCCTTCGACGAGCTCCTGGAGGCCCCAAGGCTCGACGAAGCGTGCGTAGGTGGCGCGCGAGAGGGGCTCGTCGATCAGTAGCTTCGCGAACATGAGCGTCTGATGCCACACGTACGCGAGCGACCGTGCGCGCGCGCCGCGCTGTCCGGCACACACGCTGTCGTCGAACGGCAACAACCGTCGCTGACGTTCACGCAGCGCGGCGATGCCAGAGCTCTCGGAGACGCTCGGTGTAGCGGAAACATGAAGAAATACGTTGGGGAGGGTCGGCATGCGAGAGCATCACAGCAAGCCGAGTGCCAGCGCTCGATCTACGGCTCGCCCCAGTAGGTCACCTCTCGCAGCGTCAGGTCGGTCACCGCATAGGTGTCGCGCACCACGAGGTACCAATAGCGCGCGGCGTGCGCGGGAAAGTCGCGGGAGTCGTACTTGGCGTTGGTTGTCGAGGGGGGAGCCTGCGGGGCATCGCGACCGTTGGGACAACAAGCATCTGGCACGCTTGGATCCAGGCACGACTCGCCCGCGACACAGCGCCACGGATTCTGGTGGCCTACCGCCGTGGCGACGAGTGACGCGCCTGCGAAGGGCACGTCACTTGGGTTGTCGCTCGCCCAAATCTCGTAGTTCTTGGGTCTCTTGCTCCACCAGTCGCTCAAGAACCGCACGCGGGAGATCGTGCGTACGGCGCCGAGGTCGAATCCCCACCATAGGTCGATCACACATCCCGAGGTGGAGCAGGCGCCTTCGAAGGAGCACACACCATCGCCTTGGGCACAGTAATGCCCCCACGAGGTGCCCTCCTTTCCATCCTTGATCAGGGTGCAGCTCATGCTGTCCATGATCGAGCTGACGCACGCCGAGGCAGGGAAGTGCATCGAGGCCACGGGGGCCCCGCCGTCCTGGGTGGCCGCATCGGCTGGCGCAGCATCGACTGGCGCAGCATCGACTGGCGCAGCATCCGGTGGCGCAGCATCCGCTGGCGCAGCATCCGGTGGCGCAGCATCGGGGAAGGAGATGTCTGCGTCCATCCCGACGTCGCCTGCGTCGAGGCGCTCGGGGTCACCATCACGCGGCCCGGAACCGGCGTCTGGGGAAGTCTTAGGCGGACTCGAATCCGGGCGAATCGTGCCCGGACTATCACCCGGCGCACCGAGCACGCAGCGCCCAACCCGGGTGTCACACGTCCAGCCGTCCGTGCAGGGGCACTCCTTGGAAGCGAGGTCCACCGGCGTCAACACGCAGCCCGTGCCGATGAGGAGCAACGCGAGCCACGCGGCCCTGCCCTGGGCAAGGGCGCACGCAGGCACGCGTCCAACAGCACGGATCATCACCGTAGTGTATGTCCGAAGGTCGCAATCCCTTTGGCGCTACCGCGCCAGCACGCACTTCTCTTGTTATTTTCTTTGTGAGCTGAACGGTCTGGCACAGGGCTCTCCAATCGCACATGTCGTTGCGTTGCCCGCGCCCCACCATCGCGACCCAGCCGCCCCACTCGCGTCGCTTCGCGGTGCCTACTGGACGGCCCACGAGCCCAACACCGCCCCCGCCCATCCTCGATCCCGACGAGGACGAGGACGCGGCCACCCAGATCTTCTCACGCGAGCTTTTCGAAGAGGCGGTGTGGGCCGATGGCCCCTCGCGCCACCGCTTCGTCGCCATAGGCATCCCCGCGTTTCTCCCACCGGAGAATGACGCGCAACAGGCTGCTTGCACCCGGACCCGCATGACCGAGCTCGCCACGCTGGGCCTCAGCCTCTCGATCATCCTTGCGGCGGTGGTCCAGCTGCTCAGCTCCTGAGCTGCGCAAGCTCGAAGCGCCCAGTGTGGGGCGCACACCCGCGAGCGCGGCGCAGGTTAAAATCACAAGCCCCCGAGGATGACTCCCCAGGGGCTTGCTTCCTTGCGCGGTGGACGGGACTCGAACCCGCGGCCTCCGGCGTGACAG
>CAYNOM010000197.1:0-4846 GCA_964398415.1 uncultured Polyangiales bacterium
GGATGTTGGTCGAAAACCAGCCGCGGATGCCGAGCATGCGCTGACGCAGACCCGGCGCGATGACCGTCTTCATCAGCGTCTGGCCAGTCTTGAAGTCTTTGCCAGAGATGGGCAGCTTGCGCTTTGCGGCGAGCTCACGGATGGCGCCGATGTCGACGGTGAGGTTCGGGGCGCCGTTGCAGTAGCCCACGTCCTCCATCAAGCAGGCGTAGGCGTAGATCATCGACGGGCTGATCGCCGGGTCGCTGTTCTTGAGCCCCGCCTCGAACTTCTCCAGCGTGCTGTGCACGTCGCTCGGCTCCGAGTGCACCTCGGTCGAGCCGCACCATACGGCCACCGCGCGCTCGAGGGCGTTGTCCTTCTTGAAGCGCCGGATGTCCTCGCGAACGGCCTCGGCGAGCTCCCACTTGTTCGTGCTCTGCTTGACGTTCTCACCGCGCAGACGCTTGACGAACTCCGGGAAGAACACGGCGGGCATGGGCTTGATCTGCTCGAGCTCGTCCTTCACGAGGTCGAGGTGTTCCTTCGTGAGCACATCGGCCGTGCGCGCAGCCTTGTAGGCGTCGTCGTGGAACAGATCCCAGCCGCCAAAGACGATGTCGTCGAGCGACGCGAGGGGGACGAACTCTTTGATGAGCGGCGAGCGACCGTCGGTGCGCTTGCCCAGGCGAAGCGTGCCCATCTGCGTGAGTGAGCCCACGGGCTCGGCCAAGCCACGGCGCGCGAGCAGGCAACCCGCGATGAAAGTGGTGCCCACGGCGCCCATGCCGGGAAGCAAGATGCCCAGCTTTCCCTTGATTGGCTTGATCTGACTCGGCTGCTGCATTTGGAATTTCCTTCGAGCTCGGCGGCTTCTAGCAAATCGCTCATGCCGCGGCAAAGAACCACGAGCCAGCGTGGAGCAAGCCACATGCCACTGCGAACGCTGCGCAAGCCTATGAAATCACGTGCGTGGCGAGGCTGTTTCGACGACAACTGTGCCGTGTCGCCACAGCCCTGAGCCGAGCGCGCACGCCGGCGATGCGAGGGCATTCAGGCAGCACAGACGCCCGAATGGTGCATGTCACCGATCGCACCGCGTCGCGAATCCCCCCTCGGGCGGATCCGGAATGATGTCGATCTCGCCCTCGATTTCGTGCCCCTCGGCGTCGCGCAGCGCCAGCGAGAGATGCGTCGTCTTGCCGACCGCGCACTCGGGCGAGAGGATGCGCGCGGGAAAGCCCACGTACTCGAGCGTGTCGCCCGCGACGCCTGCATCGGCGTCCATCACGGGATAGAGCAGCACGTTCAGGTTGGACCGCGAAGGTGGCGCGGGGTCGGGCGGCTCGATCTCGAGGACCATGCGCACGCGCTGCAGAAGACCGCGCACTCGAAAGCTCAGCCACACGTGGTGTCCACCCTGGGTGCCCGCGTACAGGCGCAAGTGTTGCCCGTTCTCGACGGGCTCGAACGCTTGCTCGCCCGTGCCCAGCTCGAGCGCGAGCTCACCCGCGCCGTCGCTCTCTCCCGCGTCGCTCCCACAGCCTGCGATGCTGAGCAAGAGGGACATCGCGAGCGAGCACGCCCTCAATGCGCCCGCCTCCTGCGCAGCGCGACAAGCCCCAGGAGCCCGCCGAAGAACATGCCCAGCGTAGAGGCGTCACGGCCTGCCATCACGCTGCAGCCGCCGCCGGACTTACCGGTTTCGCGCGCCGCGAGATTGCCCTCCGGCATGGGATCGTCGGCATCCGAAGCGCCGGTGGGTGCGGGCACATCGACCTCGCGCCCCGCGGGCAGCTCTTCGTCGCGGGGCAGGGGACGTCGATTGTAGAAATCGCTTGGAACCGCAAGGGCAGGCTCGACGCAGGTGGTGCGCCGCGTGCCATCGGGCTCCACCCAGCCACGTGCCACGAAGCCCTCAGCACACTCGCAGGTGGGCGTCATGTTCATGGCGACACAGCGGTGCTCTGCGCCACCGCAGTCGTAGCCGACACACGGGTCGGACAGCGCCGCGTTGTCGGCGTTCTTGTCACCGGGGTTGAGGAACGACATGCGTTGATCTTGGCAGGCCACGGTGCTCGGCAGGCTGCCATCGGGACCTGGCGCGGGCATGAACGTGGTGCGAGCCGTCGCGCCCTTCGTGCACGCACAGGCGGCGACGAGCTGTCCCTGATCATTTTCGACCTCGCGACACAGACCCAGGGCGCCGCAGGACGCGAAGTCGCAGGGCGAAGGAGCAGGCTGGGGGCCATCCCAGGTGCACAACGCTTCGACATAGGGCAGCGTGCGAACACGGCTCACGTCACCTGCCTGCGAGCGCTTGAACACTGGGTCGTAGGTCATCTCCTCGGCAGAGAGGCGCGTGTAGAGGCGCGTCATGTACGGCGCGCCCTCGAGGACGCCGAGCAGGGCCGTACGCGCCGCTTCTTGGTCCTCGTCGGCGACGAAGGTGTTCTCGACCATGCTCTTGAGCTCTTGGGTGGAGCTCGCCTGCTCGACCACCCAGCCCAAGCCTCCCACTTTGTCGACCTCGCGCGCGATGAGCGAGAGCCAGTTGGTGACGGGCTGCCAGGTGTTTGGGTCCCAGCGCAGGTCGTTCGAGTCGATGTCGACCTCGCTCGCGTTGGCGGGGCCAAAGCGCTGATCGGCGAAGATCCAGACCGCGATGCCCATCTCGGGCTCGGCGGCCACCGTGGTGAGGCGCAGGGGGATCGACGGGCTGTCTCCGCTCAGCGTGAGCCTGAAGGGCGTGATGTCGGTGACCACCTTCTCCGGCAAGAGCTTCAGCGCCAAGAACTTCATCTGCAGCTTGGTGTACAGCGCGACATACCCCGCCATCGCATCCGAGATGCGAAAGTCGTTCGCGCGCAGCCACTCGACGAGCTTCGTCGGATCTTCGCCGCCGATGACGGCGACGTCGTAGTTGCCGACCTCCTGTCGGATGTACACGTCCACGCCGCCCTCGCGCGGTGGTCCAGAGCCGCCCGCACCGTCATCCGCACCGGCGGAAGCCTCGGGAAAGTTTCCCCAGCAGTTGTCGGGGAACTGGAACGCGGGCCCGGTTTGGGCGTCGAGGGCGGTCATGGCGCCCTGAGGAAAGGTGGCGAGCTTGTCGGCGTCGGGCACCTCTGCCAGCGGTAAGACCCACGCGAAGTCGGGCGCCGCGCCCTGGTAGGTGATCTGCACGATCATGTCCGTCGTGCTGTCCGCATTGATCTTGAAGATGATGCGCTCGGCGTTCTGATCGACGGGCGACTGGCTGCAGAAGAAACCACCGCAGGCCTGGACCTCGGTCGGCACGGCCGTCCCCATCACCGCGGCCAGCGCCGCTCCCCAAATCCAGTGTGCTGCGCGCATGTGTGGTCTCCTCTTCGCGGTCCTCATTGCGGTGCCCCCCAGACGCAGCAACTCGCGTACCAAGCATGCAACAGGCAGCAGCCAAACGGAATTCCCTGACTCTCGCGCACCACCGGCACACTCTGGCACGCAGTTCGGATCAGGGGTGTGTCCGGTTCGTCCAGGCGCCTGGGGTGTCTCCGAACCGGGCTCAGTGTCCACCCCTAGGACGCCACACACGCTCGCCTTCGGAGCAAAAAGACATGTAGTTTCAAGTGCTCCGGGCTGGCATGAGGGGTGCACCAGGCCACCGTACGCCGCGACCCCGCGATCCCGCGGCGACGGCAGAGAGGTGACCCATGACGAGCTCTTGGTTGACCAGCGCCCCGATTCGAGCGCTGTGGGTGCTTGGCCTGCTGGTGCCCGCCGGCTGCCTCGCGCCCCACGCAGACAGCGGCGAGGTCGGCATCGACGATGTCGACGCCGGCGTGGACGATGAGAAGGCCCGCGTACTCGGGTCGTGTGCCGATGTAAAAGAGGGCCGGCCGGCGCGCCTTGCGTGTCCGAGGGGGCAGGTCATTCGCAGCATCGACTTCGCGAGCTACGGCAACGCCCAGGGCAAGTGCGACAGCGGGTTTCGTCTGGGATCATGCCACGCGGCTGGCTCGGAGACGGTGTTGCGCGAGGCGTGCACGGGCAAGCAGGCGTGCACGGTGAACGCAGTGAACGGCGTGTTTGGAGACCCATGTACAGGCGTCGCGAAACGCCTGCGGACGACGTACACCTGCAGCGATGAGGCGGGCGGTGGTTCGACGGGCGATGGCTCGACCGCGACCGCCTACGAGGGCACCGGGGACCTGCTCCCGCTGGCGCAGTACATGCTCAACGAGTGCGACGAAAGTGAGCGGGCGTTGCTGAAGCGGGAGGGCTTCAAAAAGGTACGCCACGCCTCCGTGGGTCAGTGGACGGACATCGTGACGATCCAGGCTTCTTCGTTGGTGGACGACAAGCTCCTGGACGCGGTGGCGACCGAGTCGGCGTACATCATGCGCCCTATCATCGAGCGCTACCCCGAGAAGGCGAAGAAACTTCTGGAGTTCAACAAGGGCACCATCAACATCGTCATCGTGTACGGCTCCGGCTCAGGCTGGTCCGGGGGCATGGGCGCAGACGGGATGATGTTCAAGCGCAACGCGCTGCAGGACGGCGGGCTCATGCACGAATTCGGGCACGTGTTCGACATTCACGACAGCACTCCGAACATCCACCGCGATCACCTCGACTCGGTCATCACCACCCATGATGCGTTGGTTTTCGACAAGGCCTGCCGCACAGACGCTGCGTTCATCAACGATGACGGTACGTGTCAGTACAGCGAGTACGTCGCCGAGAAGTACCGCGAGATGTCCTATCCCAGGCTGCGCGACGAGGTGAAAGCCAAGACCCCGGACGTATACGACCGGATGCTCAACTACGTGCCGACCCCGTCCGCTCGCGTGCCCTTCCAGGGCATTGGCTTCTACGGGCTCTA
>CAYNOM010000197.1:4856-9668 GCA_964398415.1 uncultured Polyangiales bacterium
GCCCCAGCCAGGTGCGCGCGTCCTGGGTGCGCGTCCCGCGCCGCACCTCGAAGTACACGGGGTCGACGCCCGCGACGCCGAGGCGCGCGCTCTTCGAGAGATCGTCGCCGACCGACACTTCGATGTGCGAGAGACCGCCGTACACCGTGTAGTAGCGGTCGCCGTGCTCGAGGATCACGAGCTGTCCGTAGCTTCCGTAGCGATCGGCAAAGGCCACCCGGCCCGACGCAGCCGCGCGCACGGCGGCGCCGGAGTGCGCGGCAAGCTCGAGACCTGGCCCGTCGCTCTCTGCGCGCGATGCATCCGCGATGCGATTCGGGCCCGACACGGGCAGGGCGAGTGAACCGCGCTGGTCGGCGAAGCTCGCGGCGGAAGAGCCGCCGATGATGGAGAGCCCGTAGTTGATCCGCGAGCCCATGCTGGGGCTTGGGCCCGGCGTGGCGAAGGCCGACTCGAACATCTGCTGCGCGGCCTGCTGCTGAGCGAGGCCGACCCGCGCCTGCTCGAGTGCGCGCACGTCGCGTTCGCGCGTCTCCATCGACGCGTCGAGATCGAGCGCCTCCTTGCGCAGCGCAACGCCTTCGCGATCGAGGGTCCTGAGCTCATCCATCTCGTTCGTCACGAGACGCCGGAGGCGCTCCACCCGCGAGGCGTGCCCGAGCAGGGCCTCGAGGCCTCCTGCGAGGGGCAACATGCCGCCGCGACTCACGCGATACAGCGAACGTCCGTGCTGCGCGAGCGAGGCGCGCAGGGCGCGACGCTTCGGCTCGATGCTGCTGAGCCTGTGATCGATGTCTGCACGGCGCGCGCGCGCCCGGTCGACCTGGGCGCGAACCTCCACGAGGCGCTCCGAGAGCACGTCGGCGCCGGGCGCGCTGCGACCAAAGCCCAGCTGCCCCTGCGCCGCCGACACACCGAGACCGAGCACGGTGGACACGGCGAGTGCTTCGAGGGTCCTTCGTCGACGTCTCGTCATGCTCAAACCGCCATGTAGCGTCGGATCGAGACCGCGCTTCCGAGGCCGCCCGTGAGAGCTCCCGCCACGACCATGCCGAGCGCGGTGAGCGGCGACAGAAAGCTCAAGCGCATGCCCGCAAGCATGCCGAGCGTGGCATCGATCTGCCCGCGTAGGGTGTAGAAGAAAATCACGAGGATCAGCAGCGCAAGCGCCGAAGCCACGAAGCCTTGGAGCGCGCCCTCGAGCACGAACGGGCCGCGGACGAACTCGTCGGTGGCGCCGCACATCTTCAACATCTCGATCTCGTCGCGACGGCTTGCCACAGCAAGGCGAATGGTGTTGGCCACGACGGCGAAGACACAGACGAGCACCAAGAGCGACAAGAGACCTGCCGCAGTGCGACCCGCCTCGAGCAACGCGCCCAGGCGATCGAACCAGGTGCGGTAAGTGTCGACCTCAGCCACGGCGGCGCCGAAGGCGGAGACCTTGGTCGCCACGTCCTGAATGCGCGCATCGGGTGTCGCCGGCAGAAAGCGCACCTCGATCGAGGCGGGAAACACTTCGGGGGGCAGACCCGCGAGGTCTGTGCCCACATTGGCGTCGGCAAGGAAGCGCTCGCGCGCACCGTTGGCGCTCAGGTGCTCCGCCTTCTCGACGCCATCGAGGGCGCTAAGCACTACCTGCAGACGCTGCACGTCTTCGTGGCTGGCGTCGTCCTTGAGGTAGATGCTCATGCGGTGGGTACGTCCCCACTGCTCGGAGAGCTCCGCAAGGTTCGTAATGCCGAGCAGCGCCGTCGCCAGACACAAAAACGCCACAGTCAGGCTCGAGACGGCCACCACGTACAGCTTGGCGTCCTCGCGAATCCCCCGCTTGGCGCGCCCATACAGGATCTTCAGGTCCACTCACGCCCCCTTGCGTCGCTCATGCGGTCGCGCGACGCACGCGCATCGACCAGTTACTCAGTCCCTGACGCGCCTCGGTGAGGCGGCCCTCGTCGATCACGAGCAGCCGATGCGGACGTGCCGCGAGCAGCGAGTGATCGTGGGTGGCAAACAGCACGGTCGTGCCCGTGGCATTGATCTCTTCGAACAGCGTCAAGATGTCGAGCGCGAGCGTCGGATCGAGATTGCCTGTGGGCTCGTCGGCGATGAGCAGGGCCGGCTCGGTCACGATGGCGCGCGCGATGGCCACGCGCTGCTGCTCTCCACCGGAGAGGTTCGACGTGCGGTCTTCGCCGCGACCCGAAAGCCCCACGCGCTCGAGCGCTTCGGCCACCCGCGAGCGCACGAGACGCAGCGGCATCTCGAGGATCTCGAGCGCGATCGCCACGTTCTCGAACACCGACCAGTGCGGGATGACTTTGAAGTCTTGGAACACGACCCCCATGTTGCGACGCAGATAGGGGATCGACTCCTGGGTCAGGCGCGAGACGTCTCGCCCGCAGAAAAAGATGCGGCCCTCGTCGAGCGGAACCTTGCGATAGAGCAGCTGAAGCAGCGTGCTCTTGCCCGATCCGCTCGGCCCCGTGATGAACACGAACTCGCCACGCTCGATCGTCAGATCGATTCCGCGCAAGGTGGGTACGTCGGGCTGGAAGTACTTGTAGACGTCTTCCATCACCAGGATGGGCTTGTCCGCCTGATGGGGGTCGACACGCGCCCCCGCGCGAAAGAAGGCGAATGGACGAACGACTTTGCGCGCGCCACTGTCTTCGTTCCTAGTCCCGTGAGCCATAGGCGATCGAGTACCAGGCAAGCGAGCTACGGATCAAAAAAGCCGCAAGCGCGGCAACGACGGTCAAAGAAGGGAGAGGCGGGGCGGATCGGCCCCCCACTGCTCCGCGAACACGCGCTCGAGAAGTTGCTCCGCCAGCTTGCCGTGCGGCGAAAACCCCCAGATGTGCTCCTGCGAGACGTCGTCGAGGTTTGCGTAGTAGCGCCACACGAAGAAACCAGAAAACCAAGGCTCGGGCAGAAATGCCTCGAACACGGCGGCGAGTGCGCGCGCCTGCTCGTGCTCGTCGAAGCGCACGTCGCTCATGTCGTCTGGCCACAGCCAGGGCTCGACGGCGGCGTTTGCGCGCGTGGTATAGCCGACCTCCACGAACAGCACGGGCATGTCGAGAAGCTCGGCCGCGCGACGGATGCCGTCCCGTGCGCGCTTGGCTCCCGCGACGTACTCGTCGTAGGTCGCGTCGTCATGCTGCGCGAGCGGATAGAAGGCGTTGATGCCGATGAGGTCGAGCTTGTCCCAGAACAGCACGCCCTCGACCTCGTCCCAATTCGCGCTGTACGTCAAAAGGCCTCGAAAGGTCGCGCGCACGTCACGGATGAGGGACGTCCAGTAGCCGCCAAAGCGCCCCGACCAGCTCTTGCACTCGACGCCGATCGAGAAGGCGTCGGCACCGGCCTCCGCCGCAAGCTCGGCCCAGGCGAGCACGAAGGCGCGGTAGGACGCCTGGTAGCGCTCCCACCCCTCGTCGGTCACCGGATCGATCTCGCCGCGCCAGCCACCCGTGTCGACCCACAGGTGCGGAATGAGCAGCACCTTCATGCCGCGCTCGTGCGCCTGCTGCACCATGCGCCGCACGGCTTCGCGGTTCTCCGGGTAGGGCGCCTCGAAGTCCATCACGATCTCGGTGCTCTTCAGATCGAAGATGCGACCGAAGGGCGTGATGCTGATCCAGTTGGTGCCCAGGCGTGCGAGCTCGTCGAGCAATGCGGCCGAGTAGGGCGTGCCGTAGCCCCGTCCGGGCCACTGGGAGGATTCGATCGGGCCGACCGTGATGCCACGGATCGCCGGCTGTTCAGACGCGACCCAGGCGAGCATGCCGGAAGATGGCGCAGCCGTCTCTTGGGCCGCGACGCGTGCGCCGAAGAACACGAACGCAAGAGAGATCCATAGGACCAGGCGAAGGACGAACATCTGGGAGCGAGACCTAGCACGCGCACTGCAACGCTTGCACCGCGCCGAGCGACATGGATGATGAGGAAAGCGCCATGCCGAAAGTGACGATGTACAGCACGCCCTACTGCCCCTACTGCGTCATGGCGAGGCGCCTTCTGACTCAGAAAGGAGTCCCCTTCGAGGACATCGACGTGACGGGTGACACGGATAAGCGGCGCTGGCTCGTGGAGGCGACCGGACGGCGCACCGTGCCTCAGATCTTCATCGATGGCCGCTCCTACGGCGGCTTCGACGACATCGCGGCGCTCGATCGCCGAGGTCAGCTCGATCACTTGCTCGGGCTCTCTACCGAGAGCGCGTGACGCGGTCGCGATCCTTTGCGGCGCGCTACTCACGCTCGGAGGCGCGCGACAGCTCGATGTCGAGCTTCACGTCGGTGGAGTCGAAGTACACGCTGACGACACGCGTAGCGTAGCCCTGCCTCGACGCCTCGAGCCGCCCCTTGTCGGTGTCACTGAGCACGGCGATCCGGTAGCGCCCGTCGCCGTCAGATTTGCTGGTGGCCTCGTCGAGCGTGTCGGACACGAAGCGCACACGCACGCCCGTGAGCCGCTCGCCGTCGAGGCCATCGCGTACGATGCCGCTCACGCGACGTGCAACGTCTGGAGCCACGTCGCGCCCGTCGTCGCAGGATGACGACAGGAGCAGCAGCGTCACGAGGCTCGCAGCGACGAGGTGGCCGAGGGCGGGCATGGCCCCGATCTCACGTGCCCTTCTTGAGCGCGCTGAGCACGAGCTTCGCCACGGCTTTGAGCGTGTCGAACACGCCGGTTCCGATGGACGCCACCCCCTCGAACTCCGGCACCTGAGCGGGGTTGAGCAGACTGCGCAGCTCCTCCACAGGCGCGATGCCCGGCATGTCGCGCTTGTTGTACTGGATGACG
>CAYNOM010000198.1:0-9640 GCA_964398415.1 uncultured Polyangiales bacterium
CGATTGTGTCTCACACTTTCATCTCAAGCGCGTCGACGACAAGACCACCTACGTCGAGTATCAGGTCAACCTCGATCCCGGCGGCAGACTTCCCGATTGGTTGATTCGTTGGGCGTCCAAGAAGATACCCTTCGAGACGCTGGTCGACCTCGAAAAGCAAGTGGGTCGCTCGAAGGGCAAGTACGAGGCCTTCGTGCGCGAGTGGGCGAACGCATCGTGAGCCGCCCCGTGCGTTCAGGCGGCGCGTAGCACCCAGATTCCGTCGTCGAGCACGTACAGATCACGCTCCGAATCGCCCACGCTGAAGTAGGGCACGCGTGCAAAGCGCACGATCTCGAAGCCGAGCTCCATGAAGAGCTGCGTGCTCAGCTCGAGGGCGGCGGTTTCGAACTCGCGCTTCGCGCATGGAAGCGCCTCGCTGGGTGCGATCGAGCCGCCCTTCACGAAGACCGTGGCGTGGATCGGCAGGGGCACGGCCACGACGAGCTTCGTGGCAGGCGCGCACAGGCTGCGTAGGGCAGACAAGAGGCGCCGCGGGTGACTCGTGCGATCGAGCACGTTCAAGCACAGGATCACATCGAACGGTGCACCGTCCGGCAGCCGCGTCTCGCCGAGATCTTGGACATGCACGCGAAAGCCGCGCTGCACGAGGCGCTGCGCAAGGCGTCGCGAGGTTTCGGTGCACACGACCTCGCGGGTGAGCTTTTCAGCGTACTGCGTGACGTAGCCTGCACCTGCGCCCACATCGAGCAAGCGCGCGTGGCCTTCGCCGACGAGCGACCTGAGCTGCGTGGTCGACAAGAGGTGCATCGGATAGCTGCCGGTGAGCCCGTGGGCGTCGTAGAGCGACATGAACGTCGAGAGCAGCTCCACGAGCCCGCGACGCAGCACACCGTGCGCCGCCTGTTCGTGCCGGGCGAGCCAAGCCTGGGTTTCTGCGTCGGGCGAGAGGGGCTCGAACTTCTCGGCAAGTACGCCGAGCTTGTCGCGCGCGCAGGCGTAGGGAAAACGTTCCACCATCTCGCTCAGTCGGGGAGCCCCAGGATCAGCGAGGTGTTGATCCCGCCAAA
This sequence comes from uncultured Polyangiales bacterium, assembly GCA_964398415.1. GTDB lineage: Bacteria > Myxococcota_A > Polyangia > Polyangiales > DASUME01 > DASUME01. Next base: position 1,071 of record CAYNOM010000198.1, read on the forward strand.
TGCGAAGTTGTTGGACATCACGATGCGAGGCTGGCCCTCGCGTGGCGTGTGACCCACGTAGTCGAGCGGAGCGCAGCGCTCGTCGACCTCGTCGAGGGTGCGGTTACCCGCGAGGAAGCCCTCCCGCATCATGGCCACGCAGAATGCCGCTTCGATCGCGCCACAGGCGCCGAGCGTGTGCCCGGTGAAGCCCTTGGTCGAGCTGATGGGCGTCTCGCTGCCGAAGACCATGGCCGTGGCATGACTCTCCGCGATGTCGCCGACCTCGGTCGCTGTCGCGTGCGCGTTGATGTACTCGATGCGTGAAGGGTGGAGCTTGGCATCGTCGAGCGCGAGGCGCATCGCTCCGGCCATGCCCTCGCGGGAGGGATTGGTGACGTGGGTGCCGTCGCAGTTGGTGCCGTAGCCGAGCAGCTCAGCGAGGATCTCGGCGCCGCGGGCCCTGGCGTGCTCGTAGCTTTCGAGCACCAATGTGCCTGCACCCTCGCCGATCACGAGCCCATCGCGCTGCTTGTCGAAGGGGCGCGATGCGCGCTCGGGGGCATCGTTGTCGCGCACCGAGGTGGCAAACATGATGTCGAACACCGCGGCGTGACTGAAGTGAAGCTCCTCGGCCCCGCCGCAAATCATGACGTCGGCGTGGCCCGCACGGATGGCTTCGTAGCCCGCCCCGATGCCTTGGCTCGCGCTCACGCACGCCGCGCAGGTGGAGATCACGCGGCCGGTCACGCCGTAGTAGAGGGCGAGATTGGCCGCGCAGGTGTGGCTCATGAACTTGAGGTATTCGGTCGCTTGGATCCCCGCGAGACCCGAGTGGGTGAGCATCTTCCTCGACCAAGCCTCGTTGGCGCTCGAGCTGCCGTGCGTGCTGCCGTAGGCGATGCCCGTGCGGGGCCGCTGCAGCGCCTCTTCGGACAGGCCCGCTTGGGCGACGGCCTGTTCGGTTGCCGCGAGGCTGAGCAGCGAAACGCGGCCCATGGTGCGCACCTTCTTGCGCGGGTAAGACAGGCTGAGGCCCGTCACCGGCGCGCAGACGCGCGTGCGCAGGTGCTCGATGTGGCTCCATGCATCGGTGTGCACGATGCCGTGTCTGCCCTCGCGCAGCGCGGTCGCGGCTTGCTTCAGATCATGGCCGATGGGGCTGACGATGCCCATCCCCGTGACGACCACCCGTGTGCGCGTCATGGCGCAGTCTCTGCGGCGCGTGAGCTGCGGTAAACGCTGAGCTGCGCGCTGGCGCAGGGCTCACCCGCACGGGTCACCGCGCACTCGAACGAGGCGAGCGCGTCATCGCCCCACACACGGCGCACGTCGATTCGCAGCTCGTCGCCTACGCGGAAATCCTCGACGTCGAGAGACCCCTGGGGGATGGCGATCAGGTAGCCGGGCCGTGGCGTCTGGTCTTGGTCCCGATCTCGAAGACCCACCAGGACAGCGACGGCTTGCGCCATCCACTCGAGCGCGATCAGCGGCTCGACGCGACCATGTTCGACGAACACGTGATCGTCTCGAATGGTGAGCTTGCAGCACACGCTGTCATCACCTCGAGAAACCACCTCGTCGATCCACAGCATCGGTGGGCGATGGGGCAGGAGCTTCTCGATGGGCAGAAAGCTCATGTCTCGCTCCAGGGTTCGACGGCGAAGTAGCTTGTTTGCCCCTGCCGTTCAACCTGCCGCTGCGCGCGCGCGAGCCCGGTGGTATGAGCCCTCGCGGAGCCTTTGCGGGGAGACGGCAGCGATGCGTGTACTCATGGGGTCGATGGGCCTTCTGGTGCTGGCGATGATGGCTTCGGCATGCGGCGGGCACACTGCGCGCGTCCAAAATCCATCGGCGCTCGCCGCACTGTCGACGCCCGAGGCGACGGAGCAGGCCATCCTGGATGCGCTTCCTACCCGCGGCTGGAGCACCGAAGAGATCAGCCCCGGTCGCATCGTGGCGTTCCTGTCGATCCGCGCCTACCTCGTGCGCTGCGAGATCACCTACGACGAGCGCGAGGTGCGCATCGCTTACCTCGATTCCGACCAGCTCGGCGAAGAACGCCGCGACGACGCGATCTACGCCCATCGCAACGTCAACAACTGGATGAAGAAGCTCGCCGCCAGCGTTCGACGCTCACTCCAGACGGCCAGCACGGCGCAGGCGTCGGGCGGCCCCTGACTCGAGAGGGGCCCTGACCCGTCAGCGCGTGGCGTAGGCCTCGAGCAAGAGCGTCTTCATCGCGTCGATCTCGTCTGCGCCCACGTCGAGCGCAGGCATGAAGCGCAGCACGTGGGGCCGCGGCGCGTTGAGCAAGAGGCCTAGTTCGAAGGCGCGCTCGCGAATGGCCTGGGCGTCGTCGCTTGGGAGCAAGAGCGCCCACAGGTGACCGCGCCCGCGAAGGCCCGCCCCGAGCACCGCGGCCGCGTCACGCAGGGCCGCCTCGAGCCGCTCGGCGCTCTGCCGTCGCAGCCGCACGTGATCTGGATCGACCAGCGTGTCGACCACGGCCAGGGCCGCGGCGCTGCACACGGGATGGCCGCCGAAGGTGCTGCCGTGATCGCCATGCGTGAAGCAGGCGACCTGCTCGCGCGCCAGCATGGCGGAGATGGGCATGCCCCCGCCGAGCCCCTTGCCGAGCGTCATGATGTCGGGGCGGATGCCCTCGGCCTCATGGGCAAACAGCGGACCGGTGCGCGCCATGCCCGTCTGGATCTCGTCGAGGATCAAGAGGATCCCCTGCTCGTCACACAGCGCACGCAACGCCGCGAGGTAGCCTTCGGGCGGCACGACGGCCCCAGCTTCGCCCTGGATCGGCTCGACCATCAAGGCCACGGTGCGCGCACAGATGGCGTCCGCCACCGCGCGCACGTCGCCGTAGGGCACCTTCACGAAGCCTTCGACGATCGGTGAAAACGCGTCGGCGAAGCCGGCCTTGCCCGTCGCCGCGCTCATGGCCAGCGTGCGGCCGTGAAACCCGTCGAGGGTGGTGATCACCTCGAACGCGCCTGCGCGATGCAGTTTGCCCCACTTGCGCGCGAGCTTCACGGCGGCCTCGTTGGCCTCGACGCCTCCGTTTGCCAGAAACACGCGGTCGAGACCTGTGTGGTGCGCGAGCCGCTCTGTGAGCTCGAGCGCGGGCGCGTTGAAGAAGCCAGGCCCAACGTGGATGACGGCGTCGAGCTGGGCGCGCACGGCCTTTTGCACCACCTCTGGGCAGTGGCCGAGGCAGTTCACGGCCCAGCCTTGCACGAAGTCGAGGTAGCGCTTGCCGCGCTCGTCCCACAAGTAGCTGCCTTCACCGCGCGTCATGCGCACGGGGGGGCGGGCGTTCACATTCATCCAGCTCTGGTTGTCGCTCCGCATCGTGTCCTCCGTGAGGTCGACGAAAGGGCGGCGCGATGCGATGCAGGCACAGGCCTGCAAACAGAAAAGGCCGCCTTCTCGGGCGGCCTCGTCTTGTCGTGGTGGTTGAACCTCGTTAGACGCTTCCGCCCGCTGTACGCGTGGCCGCCCGTCGTGCGTCGGCGCGACGGGTAGCTTTGGCGAGTGCGGAACGAGACGTCATCACGAAGCCATCACCTATCACACGCTGAGGATCGTGACCACCGCGCTCGCGGCGTCGTCGCCGATCCAGCCGCCGCCGTTCTCGGCCAGCGCCACCTTGGCCCCCTCGCGCTGACGCTTGCCGCAGCGCCCTCGGAGCTGATCGGCCAGCTCCACGATCTGCGCGCAGCCGGTGGCACCGATGGGGTGTCCCTTCGTCATCAAGCCACCACTCGGATTGACCGGAAGGTCGCCGCCTACGCGGGTGCGACCCGAGTCGAGCAGCGCCTTCGACTCGCTGGCGTCTTTTACGAGGCCGAGCTGTTCGTACAGGATGAGCTCGGCGGGGGCCGCCGCATCGTGCAGCTCGACGACGTGAAGGTCGGACGGGCTCACGGAAGCGGCCTCGTAGGCGGCCTCGGCGGCCATCTGCGCCACCGGCTTCACACCCTCGCCGCCGCCGCGACCCGAGCGAATGACGCTCGCTCGGATCTGCACCGCCGCTAGGCCCTTACGCTTGGCAAACGCCTCGCTGCACACGACGAGCGCGGCGGCGCCGTCGCCGATGGGGGAGCACATCATCAGCGTGAGCGGCTCGCTGATCATCTTGCTCGCGAGCACGTCGTGAACCGTCACGTCTTGGTGGAACTGGGCCTTGGGATTGAGCAGGCCGTGGGCGCGGCTCTTGACCGCCACCTTGGCGTAGTCTTCGGCCGTGACGCCCGTGCGTTGCATGAAGCGGCGCGCCAGGTCGGAGTACAGGTCCATGAAGACCGAGCCCGGATTACCGTCCTCGGCGCCGATGCGCTTCTTCAGGTCGGCGAGCTCGTTCAGATCGGCCGCGGCCTCGAGGGCTCGGAAGGGCGCCATGCGATCGGTCGCGTTGTACATCTTCTCGGCGCCGACGGCGATCACCACCTCGAACTGCCCGCTTTCCACGGCCATCTTGGCCAGGCTCAGGGCGCTCGAGCTCGAAGCGCAGGCGTTTTCGACGTTCACGATGGGCTTGCCGAGCAGGCCGGTGTCGCGCAGCGACGACTGACCGCGGATGCACTCCTGCCCTGTGAGCAGGCCGCCTGCGGCGTTGCCGAAGAAGATCATTCCCACTTCCTCGGGGCTCACTTTCGCGTCGGTCATGGCCTCGCGCACGGCCTCCTCGGCCAGCGACTTGAGGCTGCGCTCGAGGTGCTTGCCGAACTTGGTCATGCCCGTGCCGACGATGAACGCCTTGCTCATACGGATCTCCTTTGGGCTGCGTGGGGGGCAGGCTCGCGCCGCCCCGCGCCCGGTGTCTACTGCCGAGTACGCAATTTGAACAGCCGGTTAGATTGTTGACCGAGCGGGTGGTGAAGTCAATCCCAGCCGTCTGCGCCGCCGTGCGCTCGTGTCAGGGGATCTGATCCGGGTTCGCCTCCGCGTACTCCATCCACTTCTTCAGCGCGGAGTAGCGCGGGTAGTACTGCACGTAGTTGATCCCGTTCTTGATCACGTTGAAGGCGAAGGTGTCGGTGACGATGCGGTTTTGCTTCTCGTCTTTGATCACGAAGGTCTGAAAGCCCTCCGGAGCTGCCGCCACGAAGGCCGCACCATAGGAGCTGGTGGAGGTGGCGCCGAAATCGGGGTTCTGCTCGTCACGCAGGGAGATGAAGCGAAAGCCCGAGGCATTCTTGACGCCGATGCTCAGGTCGGAAGCCTTGTTGCCGCCGCAGTCGTAGAGCAGAAAGATCACGTTCGCGGTCAGGGTGATGTCGGGCACGTCGGCAAACGACGACAAACTCGACGCCGTGCCGGTGTCGATCAGAATCGCGCGATCCTGGGCGATGGTTTCGTTGACGAGCGGGTTTTCGCTCGTGAAGTGGAAGTAGCCGGGCAGCACCTCTTCGGCCACGCCCGCATCGCTGACACCTGCCCCCGGCAGGGCCGCCTGCACGCGTATCGTGCCCATGAAGCCGTTGATGCCCACGTTCTTGAAGGGCACCGTGATGTGCTGGTCGTCGGTCTTCATGACCGCGGCATTGGCGACGGCGGGGCGACTGCAGTCGATATCGCTCGAAGAGCAGGCGTTGACCGTGAGCTCACCGAGCAGCGTGTCGTCGTCCGGGTTTTGCAGGCTGCGCATCAACGCGCGGTAGCTGAACTCGGTCTTCTTGCTCTCGCTGCTGAGCCAATCGGACTCGTCGTCGAGACAGCCCCATTTCTCGTAGCAGGTACCGTCCTTCGGGCTGCACAGCTCGCCGCTCTCGCAATCGCTGTTGTTGCTGCAGGCCTTGACGCTCGGCGCCGCATCCGCGAGCACGCACGTGTTTGCCACGCAACTCGCGACGCTGCCGTCGGGCACCGCGCAATCCTCGGCGACTCTGCACTCGACGGCCTGACACACGCGCGAAAGGCACAGAAAGGAGGTGCCCTCGGCGTCGGTGCCCTTCGCGAGGCTGTCGCAGTCGCTGTCTTGGCTGCACTGCCGTTGCTCGGCGTCCTTTTCGTAGAGCAGCGTGCATCCGCCGCTGAACACGAGCAGGGCGAGCACGGCGCTCGAATTGGCGTTGCGCATCAGAACTGTCCTCTGGCCAGAAATCCGCTGGGCGAAAGGCCCACTTCAACCTTCACCCCGGTGTCGGCCGGCGATTCGCTCGCCGCGTCGTCGCCGATCAGAAACAGCGTCAGTGCGGTCGCGCCGAGGAGGACGGCACCTACGGCAAGACCGTCGGTGACGAGTGAGCGCAGCTGCATCTTGTCGCGATTGTCCGAGATCGCTTGCGAGGATCCGGGCAGCGCGTCGAGGGAGCGCTGGTAGTCGCTGTGGGCGCTCGCGGCCATGAAGCCCGCGATGGCTGCACCCGCGCCGAGCCCCACCGCACCTCCGAGCAGGCCGTACGTCCACTTGCGACGCTTGCTCATCGCGGGCGCCTGCTGCGTGACGGGGGCAGCGCTTTGCTGTGCGACCGTCGGGACGGCGAGCTCGAGGCTGACCTCCTTCAGATCGCCGCCTGCCACGTCGACGACCTGACTTGCTGTCGTGCCGTCAGCGGTCTGCGCGAACACGCGGTGGCGACCGACGCTGACGGGCACCGTGGCAGCGAGCGGCGCCTTGCCGATGAGCACACTGTCGACGAATACGTCGGCCCCGTCGCGACTGACGCGAATCGCCAAGCTGGCGACGCGCTTGCGCAGGGACGCGAGGTCTGCTTCGACCTCTGCGCGACGTGCTGCGTCCACCTGCGAGCCGCCCTGCACCAGGTAGCCCTCGAAGGCGTTGATGGCCCCGACGTATTCGCCGAGCGCGAGCTGCGTCTGGCCGATGTTGAACAGGACGCGATAGTCCGGCGCAATTTCGTTGGCGCGCTCGAGCTCCACGAGCGCGGCGCGGTAGGCCCCCTCGCGAAACAACTCGACGCCTTGACGAAAGTGCGCGCTGGCTTCGTCGCGCTGCTCCTTCGTTGGCTCCCCCTGGGCGAGGGCGACTGCGGACACGAGCCACAGGGCCATCGCCCACCACAAAGCGCGGATCATTGGTACGGGTCCTCCTCGAGGGTCACGTCGGGCACGGCGCCAGGACGGACCGGGTTCAAGCTGCGAAAGTCCATGCCCGGCTCTACGGCCGCGGCGTTGTTCTGGGGCTGCGCGGAGGCAGGCGGCGTAGCGACGGCTGTGGTCTGCTGTTCGATCGCGGCGGGCTTCGAGACGGGCGTGCGCTTGCGCGCTGCACCCGCGCGGGCGCTCGCGGCAGCTTCGAGTGCCACGATCAGCGTGCGATCGCGATCGTAGGTGATCATCTCGCGGTGCGTCTCATAGCCGTCCGCGGAGACCTCGAGCTTGTGTACCCCGCGCTCCTCGTCGAGGTCGGCGTCGAAGGGCAGCGCGATTCGCGAGCCGTCGAGGCGGGCCTCGGCACCCTCGGGCTCGGCGCGAATGCGCAGGCGAATCTTCTTCGGCGCTTCCGCGGATGCGGGCGCGTCGGCGGGGCTCTCTTGCGGCGATGGCTGCTGATTCCGCGCAGGCGCGACGCTGGCGCTAGCTTTGCCAGCGTCGGGGCCTGGGCGCGTGGCGAAGTAGGTCCCTACGGCCGCCGCTGCGCCGAGCGCGACGATCACGAAGGGCCAGGGAGCCGCGCGCTTTTGGGGCACGAAGGCCGAGCCCGGTACGGGCTGGCTGTGATAGAGGGGCTGGCCCGGCTTGCCCGGCTGGGTGATCGTGATGCCGCTGGGGGTGAGATTGTTGGAGTTGAAAGCGCCGCTCGGCAGCATCCACACACCCGAGCCCTGCCCGCTTCGCAGCACGGGTAGCGCGCCGGTGGTGGCTTCGAAGGAAGTGCCAGGGTCCATGGCCAGCTTCATCTGCTCGTCGATGAGCTTGCGCAGCTGATCGCGCTCCTTCTTGAACGGGGGCGTGATGAGCTCGGCGAGCTGTTGCGCGCTTGGGTGGAGCGAGGCGTCGGCCAAGTAGTCGTCGATCTCCTGCGCCAGCGCGAGCGCGTTTGCGTGGCGATCTTTGGGATCGAGCGCGATGGCCTTGTCGCAGATCGCGGCGAGGCGCTCGGGCACCTCGGGGTTTGCATCGCGCAGCTTGACCTCGGAGCCCGTGAGGCGATTGTGCATCTTCGTGATCTCGGAGACCTCGGGCCCGCCTGAGAAACGGCGACCCGCGAGGGCCTCCCACAGCATCACGCCGAGCGAGAAGATGTCGGCACGGCAGTCGACGTCTTCACCACGGATCTGCTCGGGTGCGATGTAGTCGGCCTTGCCCTTGATCACGCCGACCTTCGTGAGGTGCATGGCGTTGGCCGCCTTTGCGATGCCGAAGTCGAGCAGCTTCACGTGGCCGTCGTAGCTGACCATCACGTTGTGAGGGCTCACGTCGCGGTGGACGATCCCGAGCGTCTCGCCGTTCGCGCCGCGCGCCCGGTGCGCGTAGTGGAGCGCCTCGGCGACGTAGGCGATCACCCGCGCCGAGATCTCGGCGGAGAGGCCGCCCCTGGCGCGCGCCCGCCGGATCACCTTCCCGAGCTGCGCGCCGTGGATCCACTCCATCGCGATGAAGTAGTCGCC
>CAYNOM010000199.1:0-5463 GCA_964398415.1 uncultured Polyangiales bacterium
CTCGAGGGCGACGCCAACGACTACTTCGGCAAGGGGCTCTCGGGTGGGCGCATCGCCATTTATCCGCCGCGCACCTCGAGCTTCAAGCCGGAGGAGAACATCATCATCGGCAACGTCTCGCTCTACGGCGCGACGAGCGGCGAGGTGTACGTGCGAGGACGTGCCGGCGAGCGCTTCTGCGTGCGCAACAGCGGTGTGACGGCCGTCGTCGAGGGCGTGGGTGATCACGGCTGCGAGTACATGACGCGCGGCACGGTCGTCGTGCTCGGGCCGGCGGGACGCAACTTCGCGGCGGGCATGAGCGGCGGCGTGGCCTACGTGTTCGACTGCGAGGGGCTGTTTCGCACCAACGTCAATGCCCAGTCCGTCGAGCTCGAGGCACTCGATGCCGAGGACCAACTCACGGTGCGTGCGCTCATCGAGAAGCACGTGGCCATGACTCACAGCGAGTACGCGCGTTCGATCCTCAACAACTTCGAGCGCGAGGTGAAGCGCTTCCTCAAGGTCATGCCCACCGACTACAAGCGCGTGCTCAGCGAGAAGAAGCAGAAGCACGTCGTACCCGTGCTGCAAACGCTGAGCGCCTGAGCGAGAGCCTCGAAAAGGACGAATACCATGGGTAAGCTCCGAGGATTCCTTGAGTACGACCGTAAGACGCCGAAGCGCCTTCCGGTGGTGGACCGCCTGAAGAACTACGCCGAGTTCGAGCACAAGTTGCCGGAGCCTGACCTTGCTGCGCAGGGCGGGCGTTGCATGGATTGCGGCATTCCGTTCTGTCACCGCGGCTGTCCGCTCGGCAACATCATCCCCGACTGGAACCACTACACGTACACGGGCAAGCATGAGGCGGCCATCGAGCGGCTGCACTCGACCAACAACTTTCCCGAGATGACGGGGCGCGTGTGCCCCGCACCCTGCGAGGAAGCCTGCACGCTGAACATCAACAGCGATCCGGTGACGATCAAGTTGATCGAGAAGCAGACGGCGGATCGGGCGTTCGCAAATGGCTGGATCGTGCCGCGGCCCGCGCTCGTCAAGACGGGCAAGCGCGTGGCCGTGGTCGGCTCGGGGCCTGCCGGCCTCGCTGCCGCCCAGCAGCTCGCGCGCGCGGGCCACGACGTCACGCTGTTCGAGCGTGCCGATCGCATCGGCGGCCTGCTTCGCTACGGCATTCCCGACTTCAAGATGGAAAAGACGCTGATCGATCGGCGCATGGCCCAGATGGTGGAGGAGGGCGTCACCTTCCGCACCGGCGTCAACGTCGGCGTCGACCTCAAGGCGAGCGAGCTGCGAGCGCAGTACGATGCGGTCGTGCTCTCGTCGGGCGCCACGCAGGCGCGCGACTTGCCCGTCGAGGGGCGCGACCTCAAGGGGGTGCACTTCGCCATGGAGTTCCTCACCCAGCAGAACCAGGTCGTGGCTGGAGACTCCGTGCCGGGGCAGATCATGGCGACCGGCAAGAATGTCGTCATCCTCGGAGGTGGTGACACCGGCTCCGACTGCCTCGGTACCTCCCTGCGCCAGGGTGCAAAGCAGGTGCTGCAGTACGAGCTGATGCCCGAGCCTCCCGTCAGCGTCGACAAGAGCCTCACCTGGCCCAACTGGCCGCTTCGCCTGCGCATCTCGAGCTCGCAGGAAGAGGGCGGCGAGCGTGACTACGCGGTGCTCACGAAGCGGTTCTCGGGCGATGCCGAGGGTCACGTCAAGAAGCTGCACGGCGTGCGTGTGAAGTGGGAGCAGGATGCGAGTGGCCGCACGCAGATGGTGGAGATCCCTGGAACCGAGTTCGAAGAGGACGCGGACCTCGTGCTGCTCGCCATGGGCTTTACCGGTCCCGAGAAGGGTCGGCTCATCTCCGATCTGGGTCTCGAGCTCGACCCTCGCGGCAACGTCAAGGCCGACGAGAACTACGAGACCTCGGTGCCAGGGGTGTTCGCCTGCGGTGACATGCGTCGTGGTCAATCGCTCGTCGTATGGGCGATCTGGGAAGGGCGCGAGGCAGCGCGCGGCGTCGACGCCTTTCTGCGGGGTCACACCGACCTTCCCGCGAGTCCGCTCTCCGCGGGTAAGGGCAGGTAGCCGAGGGCGCTGCTTCGCCGATAGGCCGCTCCCTTTACTCACAGCGAGCGCAGGTGAGAGGCGTGCGCGGTGCGAACCGGCCGGGCGCGCTTCTCGAACCTGATATGATGGGTGACCTCCATGGAGGCGCGTCCACAGACCACCTTTCCGCCCCTGTCGATGCTGCCGAAGCGTCACGCCGCTGCGCGCGGTCTCGGCATGGCGGCGGTCGCGCTCGCGGCGTACCTGTTCGCGATGTGGAAGCTCGCGCCCTTCCACGGCCTGGGGATCGCGGCTTCACTCGTCGTACCCCTCGCCATTCTCGGTTGGCACTTTGGTTTACGCGGGGCGCTGATCGGCTCGGTCGCGCTCGTGCCGGTGGGTCTCGTCTGCTGCCTTTCGGTGCTAGGCGGCACGATGGCGGCGGGGGTCGTCAGCGGACACATCGGAATCCTGTTGATCGCCGCCGTGATCGGGCGTTTGCGCGATCTCAGCATGCGCGTCGATCTCGAGCTCGAGGAGCACGCGCGCGCCCAGCGGATGCTGCGGCAGAGCCAGGCGCAAAACCAGGCCCTACTCAGCGCCTTGCCGGATTTGATCTTCCGGCTCGGGCCCGGGGGACGCGTCAGCGGTGCGAGTGGCTCGCGCGGTCGGGCGAACGCCATGCGCTCGGCCACCTATCTCGATCAACTCATGCCGCCCGACGCCGCCGACCTCGTGCAAGCCCGCGCCGAGCGCGTGTTCGTGACGGGCGAGCCTGTGGTCCTCGATTACCACGTACGCGAGCACGACGAGGTGCACGACTACGAGGCGCGCATCGTCAAGTGTGCGGCCGAGCAGGTGCTCGTGATCGTGCGTGACGTGACGAAGAGCAAACGCCTACAGCGCGAGCTGATCACGGCAAAGGAGGCGGCGCTCGAGGCCGCGCGGCTCAAGACGAAGTTCCTCGCGAACATGAGTCACGAGATTCGCACGCCCATGAACGGCGTGATCGGCATGACGAACCTCCTGCTCGAGACCAACCTCTCTGCCGAGCAGCGCGAGTACGCCCACATCATCCAGAAGTCGGGGCAGGCCCTGCTCGACATCATCGACGACATCCTCGACTTCGCGAAGATCGAGGCGGGCAAGCTCGAGCTGGACGAGGTCGAGTTCGATCTGCGCGCGTGCATCGAGGAGAGCCTCGACGCCATGGCTTCGCAGGCGCACGCCAAGGATCTCGACCTCGCGTGTATCTTCGAGCGGGATTTGCCCCAGCGCGTGGTGTCCGATCCGACGCGCCTGCGTCAGGTGCTCGCAAACCTACTCAGCAACGCCGTCAAATACACCGATCGCGGGCGCGTTGCGGTCTACGTGCAGCACACAGAGGCGGGCGCCGCCGACGGCGTGGTGCGCTTCGTCGTGCGCGATTCGGGTCCAGGCATTGCAGCCGATGCCAAGCAGAATCTCTTTCGTCCCGTGTTGCTCGGCGATGGCGCAACGGGGCCCACGCGCGAGGGCACGGGACTCGGCCTCGCCATCGCGCACGAGCTCGTGCAGCTCATGGGCGGTGAGATCACCTGTGTGAGCGAGCCTGGCCATGGCAGCGAGTTTGCGTTCACGGTGCGCCTGTCTCCGAAGGGCCTCGAGCGCCGCACTTTCGACGAGCTCGCCCAGGACCCCCGTGGCACGCGCGTCTTGATCGTGCGGCCCGACAACGAGGGTCCACGCCTTCTCAGCGAACAGCTCTCGATGCTCTCGGTGGAGGGTGAGTACGCGCTGCCCCATACCACCACGGCAGCGCTCCTGCGCGGCCGCGACGCGGGCAAGCCCTTTCTCGCGGTGCTGCTCGACATGGAGCACGACCCGCGGCGCGCGCACGAGTGCGTCGAGGCCATCCGCAACAGCGACGCCAAGGACGTGCCCATCGTGTTGATCGCCTCGAGTGATGCGCGTGGTGGAGCCTTCGACGACCTGCGCAAGAACGCGACGCGCGTCTTAGCGTGGCCGGTGCGTCAGGCCGAGCTCGGTGCCTGTCTCTCCGCGTTCGTAGGGCGCGGTCCGGCGGAGCCCACGCTGCTGCTGCCGGCGGAGGATGTCCCCCTGTTGTCGGCGCGCGTGCTCGTCGCCGAAGACAACATCGTCAATCAAAAGGTGGCCCAGCGGACGCTCGAGCTCTTGAGCTGTCCGTGCACGGTCGTCGATGACGGCAAGAAGGCCGTGGAGGCGGCCCTGAGTGGCCAGTACGACATCGTGCTGATGGACTGCCAGATGCCGATCATGGACGGCTTCGAGGCCACGTCCGAGATTCGAGCACGGGAGGGGCGCGGGCGCCGCATCCCGGTGATCGCCATGACGGCAAGCAGTGGCGACGGCGAGCGCGAGCGTTGCCTCGCGGCCAAGATGGACGACTATCTCACGAAGCCGGTCAACGTCGAGCAGCTCAGGGCGATGCTGACCCGCTGGGTCAGGCCCAAGTCGATGTCGCGAATTTCCATGGAGTTGCGAGTGTCATCCTTCGAAGAAGCCATCGACAGAAAGGTGCTCGAGGGCCTCAAGGCACTGGGCGGTGGCGACAACGATTTCGTGCTCGAGATGATCGATCTGTTTCTCGAGCAGTCGCCGCGCAATCTCGAGGTGATGCGGGCGGCGCTCGACGTGGGCGACCTGCCCGCCATCGGCAAGGCCGCGCACAACATGAAGTCTTCGAGCGCGTATCTCGGGGCCAAGCGCCTGTCTGAGCTGTGTGCGCAGGTCGAGTCGAAGGCCCACGGGCGCGAGGTCAGCTTCGTCGCGCGCGCCGTCGAGGCCCTGACGGCCGAGTTCGATGCCGTGCGTCGCGCGCTGATCGAAGAGAAGAAGCGCTGAAGCGCTGAGCTCAGGTGCCCGTGGCGGTCGTGCTGTCGACGCTGATCGCCGGGTTCACCACGGGCTGGTTCGCGTTCGTGTAGTCGAAGATGCCGCGGCCCGACTTGCGGCCGAGGTGACCTGCGAGCACCAGTCGGCGCAGGAGTGAGGGCGCACGGTAACGGCTGTCGCGCAGCTCGGTGTGCATGGTCTTCGCCATCGCGAAAACGACATCCAGACCGATCAGATCGGCCAGGGCGAGCGGGCCCATGGGGTGGCCACAGCCGAGCTTCATCGCGGTGTCGATGGCATCGGCGCTGGCGGTGCCGACCTCGAGCGTCTCGATGGCGTGCAGCATGTAAGGCACGAGCAAGCGATTGACGACGTAGCCCGGGCTGTCCTTGATGCGTACGGGCGTCTTGCCGATCTGCTCTGCGAACTGGCTCGCGATCTGCGTCGCGCGCTCCGCCGTCTCGGGCGTCGGGCTGATCTCGCAGAGCTTCATGGCCGGCACCGGATTGAACAGGTGGAAGCCGAGGAAACGCTCGGGGTGCTTGAGGAAGCGCGCAAGGTCACGCA
>CAYNOM010000199.1:5563-9581 GCA_964398415.1 uncultured Polyangiales bacterium
AGGTGGAAGCCGAGGAAACGCTCGGGGTGCTTGAGGAAGCGCGCAAGGTCACGCAGCTGGAGCGAAGAGGTGTTGGTGGTGAGCACCGCGTCGGGCGCCATGTGCTCTTCGAGCCGCTGGAGGATTTCGCCCTTCGTCTGCAGCTCTTCGACCACGGACTCGACGATGATCTGGCACTCGGCCACATCTGCCAGGTCGCTCGTGAAGTGCACGCGCGCCATGATCGCGTCGCGCTCTTCCGCGGCCAGCTTCCCGCGTTCGACGCGACGGTCGAGGCTCTTCTGTAGCTTCTTACGCGGAGCGCTCAGGTCTGAAGGAGTCAGCTTGACGGCAACGACTTCGACGCCCGCGCTCGCTGCACACTCGGTGAGCCCCAAGCCCATCTGTCCGCAACCGATCACTGCCATCTTTTGGATCGTCATGTGTCTCTCCCCTGGCTCGGCGTCCCACACCGCGGGCATCACGTTTACACGTTCACCGTGTTGCCCAAAGTAACTTTGTTGATTGGTTGAGTCAAGGGATGAAAGTGCCCTAAAAACAGCTCCTCTGCGCTTAACACGGTGCCTGGGGTGCCGTTTACAAGTAAAGGTTCTGTAAAGTTGTCGAGGGTTGATCTGGAAAAGTCGCCTACCAGGCGAGCACGAGCTTGCCGAACGTGCCGTCGCCTTCCAGGCGAGCGTGGGCCTCGCGCACCTGTGTCATCGGCAACACGGCCTCCACCACGGGCGAAAGCGTGTGGGAGGCGAACAGAGGCAACACGGCCTTGGAGAAGCGCTGGGCGAGCGCGATCTTCTCTTCGAGCGGGCGGCTGCGCAGCACGCTGCCGTGAATGCTCGCGCGCTTCGACAAGAGCAGGCCGAGGGGCAGCTCGCCCTTTGCACCGCCGAGCAGACCGATGACGATGATGCGCCCGCCCTGCGCGACGGACTTCACGTTTTCGCCGAGATACTTGGCGCCGATCGTATCGAGCACCACCTCGCACAGCTTGCCGTCCGTGACGTCTCTGACGGCATCCGCAAAGTGGCCGCTGTCGGTCGAGATCCCGTGTGCGAGGCCGAGGTCTCGCAAGCGCTCGAGCTTGTCGGCTTTGCGCGAGGTGCCGACGGGCACCGCGCCCACGGCGCGCGCGAGCTGCACGGCGGCCGTCCCCACACCGCTGCCAGCCGCATGGATGAGCACGTGCTGTCCCATGCCGAGCTCGCCCTGCACGCACAGCGCATCGTAGGCCGTCATGAACACCTCGGGGATGGCGGCGGCGTCGGTGATCGACATGCCGAGGGGTACCCTCAAGAGCTCGCGCTCATGCAGCACGATGTGGCTCGCCATGCCCCCTCCGGCGCAGATGCCCATCACCCGGTCGCCCACCGACAGCTCGCGCACGGCGCTGCCCACGGCCTGCACCCGGCCTGCGATCTCTAGGCCGGGGACGTCTTTCGGCGCGCCCGGCGGGGCTGGGTAGGCACCCTTGCGCTGCAACACGTCTGCGCGATTGAGCCCCGCGGCTTCGATCTGCACGAGGACTTCGCTGCTGTCAGGGTCACGGATCTCGATGTCTGCGAGCGAGAGGACCTCGGGTCCGCCTGCGCCCGTGATGCGTACGGCCTTGGCTTGCGTCGGCATGCGGGCAAGCCTCACCGTTCGCCCGCGCGCCCGCAAGGCCCTTTGTGCGGACTTTGCGGGCGCGCGGGCCGCTCACGACAGCCGCTCACGATACATAGGCGTCGCGCAGGGTGCACCCGAGGCGTGTCAGGAGCCTTTGCACCTGGGCTGGGTCGATGGGCGTCTCGAGCAGGCCGTCTACGTCGCCCGTGGCCTCGGCGATCCACGCTTCGGCCACGTCGGCGGGCGTGCCCACGAGCACGCGCCGCACGCTCGGATGGTTGTGCATCAGGAACTCGAGCAGCTCACCCGCGGGCAGCGTCATGGCCCCGGCTTCGATGAAGGCGGTCGCGACCAGGTCCCCCTCTTCCACGAGCAGCTGCACGGCATCGAGTGCGGTCGTAACACCGATGACACGCTGCCCGAGGTCGCGCAGGGTGTCGATCAGCGCGCTGCGCACCTCGATCTTGGGCTCGATGACGAGCGAGAGACGGCGTCCCTCCCGCTCGTGCTGGCGGACGATGGCTTCGACCACCAGCTCCTGGATGCAATCCTCCGCGCGTGCGGGGGCCCTGTCGAAACACAGCCCGAGCTTTCCGCGTTGGGCGCGCTCGACGTGCGCCTTCAGCCACAGCGGCGCGCGATGGGGCAGGTGCAAGAGCACGTCGACCTCTTCGCCGACGTGATGCATGGGCCCGTCGGCGAGCTGACAGCCACCGATCGACAGGTCGCAAACGCGGTACGGCCCCTGGGGCTGCCCTTTGTGCCAGACCGAGGCGCGGGCGGGGACCTGAACGCGAAAGGAGCGACGACGCTCCCAGCTTCGCGTGGCGGTCGTTGGATGCTCCAGGATTCGCGGTGCTCGTGCGATGCGCGTGTCTGAGAGCTCACTTCCATGACTCATGCGGCCCATGACTACTCCTCCCCCTCGTTCTCGTGAATGACTCTCCTCGATGCCTCGTTGCGCTTGCTCAGCAGAGCACGCGCGCTTTGATGGTGCGCTGTGGCGCGTTCGGCCTGCATGGATCGCATGCCTGCCCGTGTGTACGACGCGACCAAGATACGCAGATCGATTCGCGCTTCGGTAGGGGGATTCGAAGGCAATTTGGCTGGCGCAACACAGCATGCACCCCATGGGTGGGGCGTGCGTGCGACGTAGCGGCTCGAAATGTCGAGTCTTTGCTACGTAGCTGCGAAAACCGCGAGCGCGGGCGCGCGGCCGAGACGTCGCGCAGCGTCATTGGACGAGTACAGTCTCGCCGCTCGATTCTTCAGACCGATTCGTAGTCGACCACGTGCGACATCTCGATGACGCCGCCGAGAAACTTCTTCACCTCGAGGTGCACGGGATGCTCGGCGTACTCCTTGAGCCCGTCGAGATCATCGAAGCGCGTGACTAGCGCGAGATCGAAGGCGCGCTCGGAGGGCACGCAGTTTTCGCCCACCTCGAGGTGTCGTAACGCGTCCACCTTGCCCACCATGCTGAGCAGCATGTCGACGGCATGGGCCATGTTGTCGGCCTTGTTCTCGCTCTTGAACTTCATCATGACGATGTGCGTGATCACGAAAGCTCTCCTCGCCACGCGACCCGTGCCGCGTGCTTCAGCCTGGTCGTTAGTGGGGGCGTCGCTCGGTTACCACGAGTCTTTCGTCGGGATGAGCCGCGAATAGCGCGTGGCTTTCGATGCCAAAGCGGTCTTTGGCCGCGCTGGGACGCACGTCGCTGCGCAAGAGAAAGCCATGGCGCTCTTGCAGCGAGGCCATCTCAGAAGGGCTCATGAAGCTGCGCATGGGCTCGGAAACGAGCGCGAGAGATGCCACCGCCGCACGCCCGACCGCGGCGTAGCGCGCGGACACGCGATGGGTGACGTAGGTCGTCATCAGGATGCTGTGCGGCGCGGACAACCGAGCGACGTCCGAGAGCGTTGCGGTCAGCGCGTCGCCGGCGAGATACATCGTCACGCCTTCCCAAATGAAGGCACTCTTCTGGGTCCGGTCGAAGCCCGACTGCTCGAGAGCCTGGGGCAGGGACACGCGCTCGAAGTCGCAAGCGGCATAGCGAAGCGCGGCGCTCGTCTGCGGCAGGCCTCGGGCTCGCGTCTTCTTGAACGCCTGGGTGCTCGGGTGATCGACCTCGAAGACGCGCACGTCGCGCAGGCTCGCGATGCGATGGGCGCGTGCATCGAGCCCGGCCCCGAGCAACACGAGCTGTTGAATGCCTTCGCCCACGGCGTGCTCGAGCGCTTCATCGATCAGCGCGGTGCGCAGCGCGAGATGATCGACGAGACCGAGCGTCATGTGCCGAAAGGCGCTCACGCCCGTCGTGCCGAGCGTCGTGAGCGTACGTGCCAGGGGCTGTGGCAACAGGGCCGCTGCGTGGGGATCTCGGCAGGCGCGCGATAGCTCGGGGTGTGCCGTC
>CAYNOM010000200.1:0-2932 GCA_964398415.1 uncultured Polyangiales bacterium
CGAGCTGGTCTCGGCGAAGCCGCTCCGCTGCGGCGCCGTCGCCATGCATTACCGGCGCGCGGGCTGACTCAGAGTGCCCCGCGGCGCCTCGCAGCACCGCCGCAGCTCAGCGCGGCAAGAACGTCCAGTCGGCGCTCATCCAGCCCTCGATGCCCACCATCGCGTCGACCCGCTCCGTCTGGAGCGACAGGCTCGCGCGGGTGCCGTGGTCGGCCGGCTCGAGGAGCACGTGGGCCTCGAGGGCCATCTCGTGGGGTACGCCGAGCCACTCTCGCACCGACCACGGATTGCGAACCTGAGCCGAGAGCTCGATGTGGCCATCTGCAAACACGAACAAGCGCTGGTGATCGGCGAACACCTCGAATGGCGTGTCCCGGATGCGCGCGGAGACTTGTACGGGGATGGAGAGCACACGCGCGCACTCGCTGCGCGAAATCGGCGTCTGCACGCCGGCGTCGCCAGCGCACGTGGAGATCTCGCAGATAGGCTCCGTGCCGAGCTGCAGCTCGAGCTCGATTGGCGCAGATGGCCGTGTCGCACACGGGAGCGCGGGACTCTCCGCGCACGCGAGATTCGCGATCGCCTGGTGCGTGCCTTCCAGGCGCAGCCAGTGCTGGCGCGCGCGCTGCGAGAGGGCAACCTCGCCGAAGTAGCGGACCTCGATGCCGTGCGCGCCGCATGGACCGGGCGGGGGCGTCGAGGCTCGAAGCTCGCAGGGCGGCGCGTGTCCGCACGCTGTGATACTGCCCAAGAGGCCGACAACGAGGCGCTTCGTCATCGTGCTCGCTCCGAGTCGATGCCGTGCGTCGCACGGCCTATGTACGCACGGTACAGGGAGGTCGAGCGCAGCACCCATTCGCCCGGCTTGGGCCACTGAACTGCTTGCGCACGCAACCACACTTCGCCCGAGAGCGTGCCGCCTCGGATGCGCAGTGCCAGCGTCTGCTCGTATTGGGTGTGCGTCGCCGTGGGTACGTTGCGGGGGGCAGACTCGCGCACGAACAAGACGGCCGAGCCATCTCCCGTCAACGCGAGCATCATGTCATGCATCGTCGCGTCGATGCTGCCGTGCTCGCTTCGCAGCTGCGCACGGGCTTGCCAGGCGTACACGCCGCCTTCGAGCTGCTCGGGCGAGAGGGCGAACCCTTCCATCTGCAGCAGGGAGCCCACTTCCGCGGCGCACATCTCGGAGGCGTGCCGTGAGTCGATCGTGAGCTCGACCCAGCGGTCCTCGGGCGCGAGGCACGTGCTCGACCGACCGCACTCGAAGCGCACATCGGCGCGGAGCACGAGGGGCTGCTTCGTGCGAAAGGGCCGCGAGAGAGCCTCGAAGCGTGGGTCCGTGGCGATGCGCTCTTCGGCCGTCGAGCAGTGCGTGTCGTCGTGGTGCCTCGCGCCGTGGGCACACGCCGTCACGAAGGACATGACCGCCCACACCAGGTGGGCCCCGAACGGTGGTGCAGAACGGTGCATGGCGAAAGTGCTCCGACGATAGCCTCGACGAACGTCATCTACACACTGTCGTCCGTCAGTACGTCGCAAAAAACCGCGCCGACCCGACATTTCTCCGATCAAGTGGCGCCGGCACCTTCCGGCGGGACCGAGCGGCGGTACGCCCTCAAGGTCGCAGGTCGTGTCTATCGAGAAGGAGGACGCGAATACGCCAGGGACGTGGCCTGGTCGATAGGCCCTCAACGGCTGAGGGGCGCAGATCGGATGGACGCCCCCCCGTGAGGCCCGGTATGCGGCAGCGTCCGGCGAGTGTGTGTACACCTAACTCGACGTGAACGAGGTCAGCACGACGAGGTCGTGTCGTACAACGAAGGCAGAAGATGAACACATCCCGAGAAACCCGTGGCGTGTTCGAGTCGCTGGTGGCTGACGCCACGATGGCAGCTTCGAGTCACAACACCCAACCATGGCGGTTCGAGATCCACGAAGATAGCATCCGCATCCTCCCCGATTTCGCTCGTCGTTGTTCTGTGGTCGATCCCGACGACCACCACCTCTACGCCAGCCTAGGCTGCGCTGCCGAGAACTTGGTTCTGGCGGCGGCCTCGAAGGGATGGGACGCGGAGGTCGAAGTCCGGAGCTCGGGTGGTGCCCACGCCGTCGAGGTGATGCTGAAACCCGCCACCCCGGTTGCGTCTCCACTGGCGGACGCCATTGCAGGGAGGCAGTGCACCCGTGCGGCATTCGACGGACGAAAGGTGTCCGCGGGCGAGCTTGCGTTGATCGAGCGGGCAGCCTCGGGCGCCGGCGTCTCGCCGATTCTGATCACCGAGAGGGCCAAGTTAGAGAGCGTGGCGGACTGGGTCGCGCAGGGGAACAACGTCCAGCTCCGCGACCCCGACTGGCGCGCAGAGCTGGTCTCCTGGATTCGGTTCAACGAGCGCGAAGCGATACGGTCGCGCGATGGGCTCTGGTCGCGGACGTCGGGCAACCCGGAGATGCCACGAGTGCTGAGCAGGCTGCTTCTTCCCCTGGTCCTCACTGCGCGCTCCCAGAACCGTAAGGACGTCCCTTGGATAACCAGCTCGGCCGGCGTCCTGGTCTTCGTCTCCGACGTGGATGACGTGGTGCACTGGGTTGAGGCGGGACGCTGCTACGAGAGGTTCGCCCTGCAAGCCACCGCCCTTGGGATCCGCAACACCTTCATCAACCCGCCGGTCGAGGTCGGTGCGCTTCGCTCCGAGTTCGCGACCTGGCTCGGCGTCGGGTCGGGCCGCCCCGATCTCGTCGTGCGGTTCGGCTACGGCCCCGAGATGCCCAGATCTCTCCGTCGGCCCGTGCGAGAAGTGCTGGTCACCACGAGTCAGCAGAAGCACTCCTCCAGATCGAATGAAGGCCTCGACAGCCGATGCTGAGATCCAAGCAGATCCAAGTGTCTGGCACGATCCTCGAGCATGCGGAGCCGGGACCATCGGAGAGC
>CAYNOM010000200.1:3032-7527 GCA_964398415.1 uncultured Polyangiales bacterium
CAGCTTGTGACACTCAATGTGAAAGAACGATGGCGCCAATCCGCTGTTCCGTCTCGACCAGCCGATGCGCCTCGGCGGCCGCGTCCGCGGCGAACACGCGGTCCAGGATCGAGGCGATCTGCCCGGCATCGATCATGTCCCGCAGAGTTTCGAGCTCCTCCTGCGTCTCCTGCGCGAAAGCAAAGATGACCCGCTTGTCCTGGAACGCGTTGGTGAAAACGGACCTGAGCATGTCGCTGACGCGCGGGTTGCCGAGCACGTAACGTCCGCCTGGGCGCAGGGCACGCAGGCACCTACCGTAGGCGCTGTCGGCCACCATGTTCAGGATCACGTCGTATTGGGCCCCGCCCGCCGTGAAGTCGCGCGTGTGGTAGTCGATGAAGTGGTCCGCGCCCAGCCGTCGCAAGAACGGCTCCTTGAAGCCGGCGTCCACGGCGGTGACCTCTCCGCCCATGGCCTTGGCGATCTGAACCGCGTGGGCACCGATGCTGCCGCCGGCGCCGTTGACCAGGACGGTCTCGCCGGCCTTGAGCTGCGCGCGCCGCAGAAAATGGAGCGCGTTCAGCCCACCGAGGGGTACGGCGGCGGCTGCCTCGAAGCTCATGCGCGCGGGCTTGGGCGCCAGCGTGTACGTATCCGGCAGGCACACGTACTGGCCATACGCACCCAGGCGTAGCTGCGTCGCGCCGAAGATCGCTGCCCCGGGCGCGAAGCGGGTCACGCCCTCTCCGACGGCTTCGACCTCGCCCGCGAAATACCCTCCGAGCACCGCTCGGCGCGGTCGACGCAGACCGAACGCCAGGCGAAGCGGCAGCCAGAACCACTTAACGGGGAACTCGAACTTACGCAGCTCCGTGTCCGACTTGGTGACCTCCGCCGCGCGGACGCGGATCAACAGCTCGTTCGGGCCGGGCGTCGGGACGGGCCGTTCCTCGATCCGCAGCACGTCCGGAGGGCCATACCGATGGTAACCGACGGCTTTCATGATGCGTCGCGAAGCGTAGCGTGCTGCAACCGAGTGGGCCGCCACCTCCCACCCGCGTCCGCACCCGCATTCCGGCTCGTCCATCGCGGCGACGACGCCCAGCTCACGCACTCGCGTGGCGCACGCCCGCGCGCCAGCCGACCCGGCCGAGATGCGTGTCGAGAAAGCCCGTCGCGTACTTGAGCCCGTAGCCGAGTAGGCGGTCGAGGCCGATGTGCGCCGCCCAGATGCAGGCGAGCTCGAGCCAGACCGTGTTCGCGCCGGCGCCGACTGCCAAGCCGGCCGCGGCGAGCATGGCCGGAGAGAGCAAGGTATGCCCCGCGTTGTAGGTCGCGGCGCCAACGCGCTTGCCGGCGAGATAGCCGAGCATGGACAGATCCGGGACGAGAAACAGCGCGACGAACACGGGCCAACCGCCGCCGAGCGCCCGGTACGCGGCGATCGCCGCGATCAGCAGCACTAGCCCCTCGAGGCGGAGCAGTCGCCGCGGGGCGCCGTGCACGGCTCCTGTCGCTGCGTGCGGCGCCTGCGCCGAGGTCGGGGCCGCCGTGTGTGTCGAGCAAGCCGCGGGTGCAGCGGCAGATGGGTGGATGGACAGCGTCGTGCTCATGGGCTCCTCAGCGGTGATCTCCTGCACGATGCCGCCAAGCTGCATTCAGCACGATTGTCTAAAGATGTTGGTCTGTTCATCATATTTTGATGAACGATCCTGGCGGCACAGAGCCCTCGTGGGAGCTCTACGGCACCTTCTTGGCGGTGATGCGCGAGGGTAGCTTGTCGGCCGCGGCGCGGGCGCTGGCGGTGGCGCAGCCCACCGCGCGGCGGCGAATCGAGGAGCTCGAGCGAACGCTCGGCGTGGTGCTGTTCACCCGTGCGACCACCGGCCTCGTGCCGACCGACGCGGCGCTGATCATCCAACATCACGCCGAGACGATGGCCGCCTCGGCCTCCGCGCTCGTGCGTGCGCTGTCGGCCTCGCCCGGCGACGAGGCCGGCACAGTGCGCATCGCGGCCAGCGAGATCATCGGGAGCGAGGTGCTGCCGCCGATGCTGGCTGCGCTGGCCGAAGCTGCGCCGCGCCTGCAGGTCGAGCTGTCACTCAGCAACCGGAACGAAGACCTCATCCGGCGAGACGCGGACGTCGCTGTGCGCATGGTGGCGCCCACGCAGGCAGCGCTGGTGGCGCGCCGCGTGGGCGCCATCCCGTTGGGCTTGTACGCGAGCGAAGCGTACCTGACGCAGCATCCTGCCCCGCGCAGCCTCGCCGACCTCATGCGCGGCCACCGCCTCGTCGGCGCCGATCGCGGTCGTGGGCTCATCACCGCGCTCGCTGCCGCCGGGATCGCGACCACGCCGCGCCACTTTCACTTTCGCAGCGACAACGACCTGGCCCAGCTGGCGGCGGTGCGCGCAGGGCTCGGCATCGGCGTGTGCCAGGTTCCGCTCGCCAGCCGTACGCCGGCGCTGCACCGGGTCTTGCCCGAGGTGGAAGTCCCACTCGAAACCTGGGTGGTCATGCACGAAGACCAACGCCAGGTCCGGCGCGTGCGCGTCGTGTTCGAGCATCTGGTCCGCGAGCTCGGTGCGTACATCGAAACGCGGAGCGCCGCGCGCGCGCCTGCACCGCGCCGCGCCACACCGACCCGGCGACGGTCAGGCCGCCGCGTGTAGCGCTGCCTCAGGTTCTCCCAGTGCTCGTCGGCGTTGGTCTTGGCAAAGCCCCAGGCCGAGTCGTTCTCGCCGTTTCCGTGCCGCAGTTTTCCAGCGATGCTTCATGACCACGCACTTGCGCACAAACGATGGCCGAGCGTGAAGGTGGCGTGCGTGTGCGTACATGACGGTGCATGCCGCACACGTCGACCATCGCGCAGAGGGCCCCTTCTGCCCCAATCGAAGCGGCCTACAGAGAGGAAACACGCGATGCAACCAAGCCCACGAAACGGCCGCAACAACATGCTGGAACGTCGGTGGCCAAGTAGCCTCGGTCTATTGACAGCGGTGGCCCTCGGACTCGTGGCGCAAGCCTGCCTAATGCCCGAAGCGGAGTCCGAACCCGGTGCCTGGATGGGCGATGCCGGTGACTGGACGGACGGTGCGGAAAAGAACGGCGGCAAAGCCATTTCCGTGGTGTCCCGAAACAACCCGCCACCCGCGCTCGGCAGGTGCGAAGGGGACTGCGACCAAGATTCGGATTGCCGCGGCACACTGAAGTGCCTCCAGCGCAACGGCGGAGAGCCTGTGCCCGGGTGCGGAGGAGGCACCATGGACGGGTCGAAGACTGACTACTGCTACGATCCCGCAGCCGGCATCGGTAGCGGCAGCGGCAGCGGCAGCAATACGCCTAGCGATCCCAAGACCCTGTACGTGCGCAATGACGACGGCAACTGGCTCAAGGTGGCTTGCGAGGGAAGCCAGGTCGTGGCGAAGAGCAACTCGAACCAGACGTGGAGTAGAGCGCTATGGCAGGACAGAGCGTTGCAGAACGATCAGACCAAGCAGTACCTCTACTGCCCCGAGCTTGGCAGCGTCAGCGGCCGCAATGCCACGAACTGCCGCTGTGACAAGAATCGCTACGAGTATTTCCATTTTTCCGCGCCGGTTAGCAGCCAGATCATGGACGGCACCGTGGGTGTCGGGGTGCCCCGAAACAAGGAGACGTACATCGGTCCGAACAGCGGATTCGAATCTTGTCTCAAGATCGTGAACAACAATCGGATCCACTCCCCGTGCAACCCCGATCCGCGGAAGCCCCTAGGAAAAGGCGAGAAGTTCAAGTGCTCGAACCCGGGCGAGGTGGCACCTGACTACGAGAACAAGCCCTGCTCGGTCTTCTTGCTCACGGACTGAGAATTCAGGCGCACCGTCAAAGTCATCGACGGCGACGCGCTGCGCCCGCGCATCGAGCCGCTCGTTCTGCTTTGGGGACACCTTCACGAACCCGTCGAGCCTGAGCGCCGCGTCGACGTAGGCGAGCAGCGAATGCCGCATTCGCGGACTCGAACTCGACGGACTGCACGATGCGCCGGGCCGGCTCGAGAACGAGGAACCGTCCGGTGCTCACGTCTGTTCGCCCCTCGGTCTTACCCGCGCTGGCCGGCGCGGCCTCGTCATACGCGAGGGCGATGCGGTAACGGCCGCCTTCGCGGAACTCGTACTCGAGCGCGTGACCGGTCATCGTGCCAGGCGGCAGCCACTTCATCAGCTTCGAAGGGTCGGCGAACGCGGCATAGAGCTGCTCGGCCGTCGCTCTGATTTCCACCGATGCGCGGTCGGTCCGACCTGGCGAGACGGTTTCGCTCACGCGTGCAGTCTGCCACGGGCCAAGAGCGATGTCGCCTCCGCTCGCGGCGCGCGGCTTTGCGACTGTGGAGGACGACGCATGCCCGAGCCTGCGAGGCCGCGAGCCGCGCGAACGCGTTGAGAATGTCCTGGCGCCGTTCGTTCCGGCACGCTTCTGCTCGTTGAGATAGGGGAAGTGTCGCCGCCCATGCAAGTGAAGCTCGCTCGCGT
>CAYNOM010000200.1:7627-9564 GCA_964398415.1 uncultured Polyangiales bacterium
ATCCTTCCGGTCTTCGAAGGGCGCGCGCGCACACGTGAGGCGATGCTCGAGGTCGAGCTCGCCCCGCCGCCGCTCACGCGCTCGGCGAGGTGCTGGGCGCATTCGATAAGTACCTGCTCGCACACCAATGACCGAGCGCTCGAAGCCATTGACCTACGCCGAAGTCGGAGTACATCGAGCGCGCGCTACCTCGAAAGTGCTGACCGCGTCTTCACCTCTCCCTTTAGAACGGCAGCGCGTACATTCAACGAATCCCCACGTTGCAGGTGAAGAGCGGGGCGGATGGTAACGCCAATGAACGACCTCGCAATCCTCGCCCGACTCGACGCCATGGCGCAAGCGGAGTTGGTTGCCCGCGGCGAACTCTCCACGGCCGAGCTCTTCGACGCCTGCATGGTGCGCGTTCAAGCGCTCAATCCCCTGTTGCGCGCCGTGGTCACGGTGAACGCGTCGCAGCCGCGCGCGGCACGCGGGCCCTTCGCGGGTGTCCCCTTTCTGATGAAGGACGCAATCTCGTGGCCGGGCATGCGCTGGTCGCTGGGCGCACGCATGTTCAAAGGGAACTTCGCGCAGCAGCACACGCCCTACACGCGCAGGCTCGCGGAGTCGGGGCTCGTCTGTGTCGGCAAGAGCGCCATGTCCGAGTTCGGTCTGCTCGCCAGCACGGAGACCTTGCTCGAGGGCGTCACCCACAACCCATGGGACCTCGCGCATTCGGCTGCGGGTTCGTCCGGGGGAAGCGCGGCCGCAGTCGCTGCTGGCCTCGTGCCGCTCGCCCATGCGAACGACGGTGGTGGTTCTATCCGAGCGCCCGCGTCGGCCTGCGGGGTCTTCGGCTTCAAGCCGAGCCGTGGTCGTACGTTGTCCGCCAGCCTGAGCAGCTCGGATTTCGGCGACATCACGAGCGATCACTGCATCACGCGCTCCGTGCGAGACAGCGCGCTGTTTCTCTCCATCACCGAGGACCCTTCGTTCGGCGATGCCGTGGGATTCGTGCGCGAGCCAATCACACGCAAGCTTCGTTTTGCGACATGGACGAAAACGATCACGGGCGCGGAACCTGAGCCCTGCATCCTACGCGCCCACCACGAAGCGCTCACGCTGCTCTCGCATCTCGGGCACGACGTCGACGAGGTGGCGGCTCCCTGGTTCGATGCCGCGCCACTCACGGACGCGTTCTTCGTCGTGGCCGGCGCAGCAGTGGCCTCCGCCGTAGACGCCGTCGATCGCATGCGAGGGCTTCCGGTGCAACGCGATGAGCTCGAGCCGTTCACCTGGGCGCTCGTCGACCAGTATCTTGCACGTGGGCCGGGCGCGCTCGCGGAGGCACGGACCGCCTTCGCGCGCGCCGTGCAACGTTACCGCGAGAAAACGGAAGCATACGACGCCATCGTGACGCCGACGCTCGCGAGCGCGCCGTGGCTGATCGGCCACCTTTCTCCGGCTCTTGACCATGAGGAGCTCATTGCGCGTACGGGGCGCGTGCTTGGCTACACGCCTATCCAGAACATCGCAGGCTGCCCCGCCATGTCAGTCCCGCTGTGCTTCCCGCCGGAAGGCCTTCCCATAGGCACGCATTTCGCTGCGGCAAGAGGTGCGGACGCACTGCTACTCGGGCTTGCTTATCAACTCGAGGAGGCCCGGCCTTGGAAGGATCGCTTCCCTCCGTACTCCATTCCTGCGCTCTTCCTTTGATGCTCGTTGCATGTGCGACGGCGGCGGAAACATCCGAGATCCGGGCTCCGCGCGCGGAGCACGCCGCGCGAGGCCGACGCGCGGCAATCCCGGATAGCGCGGAGTTCGACGGCTTCGAATTGACCGTCACGGGCTCACCGAGCATCGACGAAGCTTCTCGGCAGTGCTCTCCGCCACGCTGGGCCATGGCCCACTGGCGCTGGCTCGCGATACGATCCTGCGATGAGCTGGACGGTTCGGAG
>CAYNOM010000201.1:0-9498 GCA_964398415.1 uncultured Polyangiales bacterium
GAGACGGTCGAAGTTGGGCGTGCCGAGAATGCCCTTGCCCGTCTCGTACGACACGTCGAGCAGCGCCCCGCTGTCGGGGTCGGTGGGAAAGTCACGCGTGTCGAGCGTCAACGACAGCTTGATCGTGTTGGCCCAGTCGCCGTCGCAGCTCGCGGCGAGCCCCGCCGCGCAGTCTTCGTCGAGCTTGGTCGGCTCACTTGTGCCCGTCTCGTCGACGCCGCGCACGGTGCTGTCGCCGTAGCGTTCGATGAAGACCTTCGACAGATTCAGTGTCGCTGCCGGACGCACGATGCCGCCGAGCAAGTCGACCTTGGCGATGCCCAACAGCCGCGGCTGGATCACTTTGTAGTTGTGGTAGACGGCGTAGGTGCGCTTGCCCATGGGCGTGTCGCGCACCTCGCGCAGCTGCTCTTGGTACGCGTTGAACGAGTCGAAGCTCTGGCCCGAGAACGGGCCGATCTGGCCGAGGCTGCCCATGGTTCGCGCGTCGTTGCCGAAGTACCAGGCAGAGCGATCTTCGAGGTAGCTCGCGTCGACCGTGAGGGAGACCTTGGAGCGCGCGATGTAGGGCGCCTCGTAGCGGATGATGTGATTCTGCCGGCCCAGGATGTTGGGCTTACGCCTGAGGCCGACTTGGGCCTGCGCCAGGATGCGTTGCTTGAACGGCGAGTAGTCGTAGTAGGGCTCGTCGTCGGCATCGCCGTACCAGGTCAGCGCTGAGACGACGCCCACGATGAACCCGAAGTCGGGGTTTCCGCCGAGCTGCGGAACGCCGATCACGGCGAAGGGTTTCTGGCTGCGCTTGGCCCTGCGGTCGCGATCAGAGAGGGGCGGCTTGCGCTCGAAGCCGGGCGGAGGCTTGGCGGGGGAGAGCGGTGCGACGTCCCAGTAGGCACGGCGCTCTTTGACGCTGGCTTCTCGGCCCGGCGCGGCCGGTACCGGAGGTTGGGTTTGGGCTTGGGCTTGGGCCGCGCACAAGAACGCCGTGGCGGCATAGGCGATGGCCAAGCCCCGTTTCATCGACATGGCCCGCAGGGTAGGACGGCCGCACCTGCCGCGTCGACATCTCGCGCGCGGTTCAGCTGCGGGAAACCTGAGGAATTCGCGAGAATGTGGCTTGTCTGGCTTCAGTTGTCGCGACAAAAGCCGCCAAATCGTACCTTTTGTCGGATGCCGCACGCCGTCCCCTCTTGCGGCACAGGGCACAAGTTCACACACTCAGGCCATGAAAGACTGGGCGAGGGTAGACCGCTCCCGCGAGCGCGCCGGAGAGGTTGAGCGCAGCAGTGGCGTCGTGATCGCTCGCGAGGCGCGCCGTTTCCCGCGTAAGCGGATACAGCTCATCGCCCGAATTTCTTCCCTGCAGCCTGAGCACGACGGCGAGGGCGCCGCCTACTACGTGCTCAGCGACGCGCGAACCCTGGATGTCGGCGACGCGGGCGTAGGCCTCGAGGTCGACGACGGCGTTCCTGCGGGAGGCCGTGTGCTCGTCGAGGTCGAGATGGCTGACGGCAGCGTGCTCACGCGCAGCGCGACCGTGATGTGGACGGCGGAGGACGCCGCCCAGGTCAGCTATCTCGGTCTGCGCTTCGATGAGCCCATCCCAGGGCTCGCTGCGCGGATCTGAAGCTGTCCGTGAATGAGGGTCCCGCGAAACGGCGGGGCTGTGAGGTGTGGGCGCCGTTTCGCCCACCATTCGCCGTGGCACCACAGGCCCTCGTGGATCGGGCCTTCGAGCCGATGATAGCCTTAAGTGGTGAGCTCCGCCGATCCAGACAAGCGAACTGGCCGCCTTGCCGCGTGGACAGGCGCCTTTGCCAACGCGGTGAAGCGCCGCGCATCCGTCGCGGAGGAACCGGGACGCGCGTCCGAGCACGCGCCGAAGGCGAGCAGCGCTCCGGCGTCGACGACGAGCGCCGACGCCAAGCGAAACCGTACCTGGGATCCCGAAGAGTGGGAGGAAGACCAACGCTTCGTCGAGGCGATGGATCTCGTGATGCAAGCGCGCAAGCGTGAGGCTCTCTCCAAGCTCGAGGCGCTGTATCGCGATGACCCAGGTCACCTCTACGGTCGACTTCAGCTCTTTCATCTCGCGCTCGACATGAAGGCCGAAGACGTGGCGACCGCGCACGCCGACTGGGCCGTCGAGTACCACACGCAGCACAGCACCCCGCAGAACGTATGCGACGCCTATCGCGAAGCGCGCACGACGCTGCCACACCTCAAGTGGTCTGAGCGAGCGCTCGTGCAGGCGCTGCTCGGCGGCGAGAAGGCCAAGGACAAGCGCGTCGTGGTCGATGCGACGAAGCAGCTCGTGCACCACTATCCTGCGAGCGCTGCGATGCCACGGGCGCTGTTCGCAGGTGCGCAGGTGCAGCTCGACGAGGGGCGCCCCGATCTCGCGCGCAACACGTTGCGAAACCTCATCGCGCGCTATCCGCTCGATCCACTCGCCGAGCTCGCGCACCGCAAGCTGGGTGAGCTCGATCCTCCATCTCAGACCTGAGCCTTGCATACAGGCCGGTTTCGCGTAGATCTCGCCCCGAAACGGGCGATTTCGCCCGAATTTTCGTCGGCCGTGTGGCCGGCCACAGGAGCTTCCCATGGCGATCGAGCGCACCCTCTCCATTCTCAAGCCCGACACGGTCGAGAAGAACAACGTCGGCAACGTGATTGCCCTGATCGAGAAGGCTGGCCTCAAGGTCGTGGCCGCCAAGATGACGCACCTCACGCGCCGCCAGGCCGAGGGCTTCTACGCCGTGCACCGTGAGCGTCCCTTCTTCGGGGAACTGTGCGAGTTCATGACCCGCGGTCCCGTGGTGGTGATGGTGCTCGAGGGCGACAACGCCATCGCGACCTACCGCAACGTGATGGGCGCCACCAATCCGGCGAATGCCGACGAAGGCACCATCCGCAAGCTCTACGCGAAGGACGTGGGCGAGAACGCCGTGCATGGTTCGGACGCGGCCGACACGGCCAAGCAGGAAGTCGCCTACTTCTTCCCCGGCTACGAGATCCTCTGAAAACCGCGATTTGGCGCGCTACACTGAGCTGTGCGCGCCAAAAACCGCTGGTTTCTAGGGTGGTGTGCGCTGCTGTGGGCTTGCTTCAGCGGTTGCGCGAGCGCCCCTGCCCAGAGTGTTCGGGCGCCGTCTCTCGCGCGTGATGCAGAGCCGGCGGCGAGCGATTCCGCTGCGCTTCAGCTGTCTTGGCGTTTGCCCTCCGATGCCGACCGCTGCGTCGCCGTCCGAGCGGATGCCGTGCAGGCGAGCTACCGCCCCTTGCTTTCGCTCGTGAGCCAGGTGGACGAGCTGCCTTGGGCCCTGAATGGCAACGTGCGGGCCTATGCGCGCGCGGAGATCACCCCGAGCGGCGATCACCGCCGCGTCGTCGAGTACCTCAGCTTCGCTGCAGGCACGCAAGCCGAGATTCGCGCCGACGTA
Organism: uncultured Polyangiales bacterium; assembly: GCA_964398415.1. Lineage (GTDB taxonomy): Bacteria > Myxococcota_A > Polyangia > Polyangiales > DASUME01 > DASUME01. The sequence goes on from CAYNOM010000201.1 coordinate 3,444, forward strand.
GAAGCCCACGCAAAGCGCGAGCTGCTCTGGGACGACGAGCCCTTCGCTTGCGATGACGTGCTCACTTGCGTGGCCGTGCGCGCGCGTTTCGTCGACGCGCGCACCGTGCGCATCACGACGGGCGAGTGGCCTTATGGCGGGGCCGCTCAGCCGGGTGCGTGCACGGACCTGCTCACGCGCTTTCCAGGGGCGATCGAGGTGAGCGCTCGACGCGCCTTTGCGAGCCTCGTGCAGTCCAGACTCGTGGAGCGCGTGCTTTCCGCGACGCCCCGCGGGCTCGAGCGCCTCGAGCTGCGGCATTTTCGCGATGGGCGAAGCGCGTCACGCGCCCACGTCCAGAGTCTGACTGGGCACGACGACGGCGCCTTCGTGGCGGGCGTTCCAGTGTCGGTCGAGCGGAGGATCGAGGGCCGACGGCTCGAGCAGTCGGCGCGCGTGACTTGGGAGGACCTCCTGCTGGTGGTCGAGGACCAACAGCGTCTACAGCGTCTGATGAGTGAGAATCAGGTGCAGGGCGTTCCGCCCGAGCAGCTCGACGTCAGCGATGTCGAGCGCGTGCTCGCCTATGTGGATGAGCGCCTGCTCGATGCCGCGAAGGTCGCCGTCAGCGAGCGCAGCTCGTTTCTTTCTGGCCTCGTGCGTCTGCTCGAACGCAGCGCGAAAAAGCACCCCGATGATGCGCGCCTTTCGCGCCGTCACTACAACATCGCGCTCGCCCTCGGCCAGCCCGACAAAGCGCTTACCGTCAGCGAGCGCATGCTGAAGCAGGGCTCATCCGACCTACCGACCTGGGAGCTGTTGTCGCGCGCTGCGCTGTCACGCATCGATGCGCGTGAGCTTGCGAAGCGCCTCGGGCTCGCCCATGGCCTCACCCCGAGCGACGCCGCGCGCATGGCCAGAGAGCTCGTGGAACGCGTGGCTTCGGGGGCGGACTTCGAGCGCGCGGAGTGGGCTCTTCTGCTCGGACATGGTCTCGCGGCGCGCGGGCAAAAAGCGCCTCTCGCGTCCGTGCCTGAGCTGTCGCTCGGTCTTGGTACGAGTGTGCGCATGGTGGCTGCGCTGGCCCTCGCAGCGCTCGCCTCGCGCGAGGAGCTGTTCGGCGTGCACGTCCTCGTGACGGGCCTAGAGCCCGACCTGTCGTCGCTCGAGGTGCCCGAGGGGCTGTGGGTGCAGCCGACGCGCGCGCTCGGCGAGGCGGGGGTGGTGGTCGCCGCCACGGCACTGCACGAGGCGCAGCAGCTCGCGCTGTCGAAGGTGCTAGACGGGCTCGTGGCCAGAGAGTCAGCCACGGCCGCGCGGCCCGTTTCGGTGTGGGTGGGTTTCGATCCCATCGGGGGGTCGCCGCGCCAGGGGATCCTGGTGCGCCTTGCAGGGGAGGTCTCCGAGGATGGGTTCACGCTGCGCAGCGCGTCGAAGAACCTCGCTTATGCGCGCTGGGACGTCATTCTGCGCCAGGTGGTGATGCCGCTCGAGCGCATGACCTTCAACGTGTTTCCGCCCGACGAGCTCGTGGTCGACGCACGGAGCGAGCACGAGCTCTCCGACATGATGGCCGCGGCGGGGGGCGAAGTTGGCATTCGCTGCTCGGCGTCGCGGCTCGAGCTGACCTGCCGCGGGCCCCTCGACGATCGGCACGCCGCGCGTCGCGCCCTGACCGCCACCATCGCGGCCGTCTTGGACGACGAGGTGAAAAAGCTTGCCTCGGGCGTCGAGTGAGGGCGCGTGGTAGACCGGCGCGTCATGGATGAGCTCGATCGCGCACTCGCCCAAACCCTGCTCGAGATCACACGGATCGAAAGCCCCATCGGAGAGGAAAAGGCGCTGTGTGATCACGTCGAGGCGCGCCTCGCGCGGCGTCTCGGAAAGGCGGCGATCACGCGCTTTCGCGACAGCCTGGTGGTGCGCGTCCACGACAAGCCCCTGGCGAAAAAGATAGCGCTCGTCGGTCATCTCGACGTGGTGCGTACCCAGCACGAGGGTCCTGCGCGCATCGAAGGCCACAGGCTCTACGGCGCGGGTGCGGCCGACATGAAGTCGGGGCTTGCGATCATGATCGAGCTCGCTGAGCGCATCGACCGTGCGCATCTGCCCTGCGACCTGACCATGGTGTTCTACGAGCGTGAGGAGGGGCCCTACGCCGAGAACGTGCTCGGACCGATGCTCGAGGAGATCGAGCTCCTGCGCGATTTCGACCTCGCCGTGTGTCTCGAGCCGAGCGACAACCGCCTCCAGCTCGGGTGCATGGGATCGCTACACGCCACGATCACCTTCGAGGGACAGACGGCGCACAGCGCGCGACCCTGGGAGGGTGAAAATGCCATCACCAAAGCGGCGAGCTTTCTGAGCGAGCTCGCAGAGCGCGAGCCGCGCGAGGTGGTGATCGATGGCCTGTTGTTCAAGGAAGTGATCACCCCCACGCTCGCGAACGGGGGTCGGGGCCGCAACGTGGTACCCGACCGCTTCGAGCTGAACGTGAACTACCGCTTCGCGCCTGGGCGTACCCCCGAGGAGGCCCTGTCGGAGCTGACGGCCCTCGTGGCTGGGCGCGCGAAGGTGCAGGCGACCGACCTCTCGCCCGCAGGACGCCCCCATCGCGACCACCCACTCGTGAAGAAGCTCGCAGAGGCGGGGGTGCGGGCGGTGGAGCGAAAGCAAGCTTGGACCGACGTGGCGCGCTTCGATCAGGTGGGCGTGCCGGCCGTGAATCTGGGCCCCGGGCTCAATGCGCAGGCCCATCAGCCCAATGAGTACACGGAGTTGCCGCTCTTGGCCGAGGGCTACCGTATCTTCGAGCGCTTCTTCTCGGCGCTCGCGCAGCCGTGATCTGTGTGATCTAGCCGGCTTGCGAAGCGCCGCGCGAAGGCGCATGCATCGAGGCCATGCAGCGCCTGAATCCGCCCCTCGCCGAAGCCCAAGGCCCCCTCGAGCGACTGCCCGAGGAGTGGGCCGACGTCATGCAGCGACTCGGTGAGCCCAAGTATCGGGGCATGCAAGTGTTTCGCTGGATTCACCAGCGCGGCGTGGTCGACCCCGAAGGCATGAGCGACTTGCCGAAGGGCCTGCGCGAAAAGCTCGCAGCGGAAGGGCTCGGTCAGCCGCTTTCGGTGGTGCACGAGCACTTGTCGGAGGACACCACGCGCAAGCTCCTGTTGCGCCTCGAGGATGACAAAGAGATCGAGTCGGTGCTGATTCCTCAGCGCATCCAGTCGGACGCCGACGTGGTGCAGATCGACGACGAAGATCGCGTCGCGGATGGCGCGAGTGGCCTCAGCCTCTTCACACAATGCATCTCGACCCAGGTGGGCTGCGCCATGGGCTGCGTGTTCTGTGCGTCGGGCCAGGCGGGGCTCAAGCGCAACCTCAGCGCGAGCGAGATCGTGGCCCAGGTGATCCTTGGCCGAAAGCAGCTCGGCGAGCGCGAGCAGCTGCGCAACGTGGTGCTGATGGGCATGGGTGAGCCCCTCGCCAACTACGATAACGTGGCGCGCGCCCTCGTGTTGATGACGCATCCCGATGGGCTTGGGCTCTCGCGTCGCCGCGTCACGCTCTCGACGAGCGGGCTCGTGCCGCAGATCGATCGCTTGGGGCGAGAGTTCGACGGTCAGGTGCAGCTCGCGGTGTCGCTGCACCAGGTCGACGACGCGCGGCGCTCGGCGCTGATGCCGATCAATCGCAAGTATCCGCTCGCGGAGCTGCTCGCCGCCCTGCGTCGCTATCCCATGCCGAAGCGTCGTCGCATCACCATCGAGTACACGCTCGTGCACGGCCAGAACGACAGCCTCGCCGATGCGCGCGCGCTCGCACGCCTGATGCGTGGGCTCAGGGTGAAGGTGAACCTCATCCCCATGAACCCCATCGAAGCGAGCAACCTCGGGCCCTCCGACTGGTCCACGGTCGACCGCTTCCAGCAGGTGCTCATCGATCAGGGCATCGCCACCTTCGTACGCCGTCGCAAGGGCGCAGACATCGCTGCCGCGTGCGGTCAGCTCGCGCTCAAGGGCGAGAAGCTGCGCAAGTTGCCCCTCACGCAGAGCGTCTGACGCGCGGTAGATCCGAGGGCACGTTTTCGCGTACAACGTTCTGGATGCTCCGACCGACACGTGTGCTCGGCCTGCTTCTGGGCCTCCTTCTCTTGTCGCCCCTCGCGCTGGTGCGCGCCCAGTCGCTTCGCATCGACGGGACTGCCGAGCGCATGCGCGTCGACGGCTCGCTCCGCGAATGGCGTGGCGCGCGATTCACCTCGCTCGGCTCGGGGAGTGATGCCGCCCTGCGCTTCGCCCTCGCCACGGCCGATGGCGGTTTGTACGTGGGGGCCGAGATCGCGGATGAGCGGCTGATTCGCAAGTCCGCCGCGGGTCCGGGCCAGGACGCGCTGGTGCTCACGCTGGCCTTGCCCGATGACGCCGGCAACCTGCGCGCCCTCGAGATCTGGATGCACGCTGGCGAGACAGGAAGGTCGAAGGCCGTGGCGGCGATGGGCGCCCCGGGCGCGCGTCCCACACCGAGCCGCGACGTGCTGATCGTGGAGGGCCCGCGTGAGCACGGCGAGGGCTACGTCATCGAGGCGTTCATCCCGTTTCGGCTCGTGCCGCGCTCCGAGCTGTGGGAGCAGGGCAGGGGCGCCCTGCGCTTCGAGGACGTAGACAGCGCGTCGAAGGGACGCGTCGAGACCGTGGTCTCGAGCACCCAGGCGACCCGTGCCGCCGATCTGCCGCGGCTTGCGCTGGGACAGGGACAGAAAGACCTGCTCGGCACTTTTCTTTCAGCGCAGGGGCTCTCCGGCGTGGAGCCTCGCTTCGATCTGCGCGGTCAGGTGCACGGCGATGGCAAGCCCGAGCGCGTGGTGATCGTCGATCGCTACGTGGTGGTGTACGGCCCTGGCTACAAGCAGGGCGAGGCCTTCGGCTATGCTGCGCTGCCGCTCGGCATGGGGGGCGGTGTCAAGAGCGCCGAGCTCGTCGATCTGACGCGGGACGGGCTCTCCGAGCTCGTGATGGTGCTGCGCCAGCGCAATGAGCTCGGAGCGCGTGAGGTGTGGTCGGTGTACGCGCTCGATGGCGAAGCGCCGCGGCTCGCGTTCGGCATCGAGACGCGCAAGGAAGCCGGTGGCGGCTTCATCGAGAACACGTTGCGCGTGTCGAAGAAGGGCCGAGGAGCACCGCGCATCGAGCTCGAGGTCTCGCGCGCCAGTCTCGGCCCAGACACGTACCAGGAAGGACGCGCGAGCGATGTGCAGCCCATCCTCTTGCCCTGGGAGGAGGTCCGCGCGCGCACCTACCAGTACGATGGCGCGCGCTTCGCCATGATCGCGGAGCGACGCGATCCAAAGGCCGTGACGCAGCCGACCGCGCGCGTCCCTGAGCCGCGTGAGCGGGTCGAAGAAGCACAGCCCATTGCGCCCAGCATCGAGGCCGTGCTCGCGCTGTTCAAGCAGGAGCGCGGGCTCGCGGCGAGCGAGAAGCCGAGACGGCATCTGCGCGCAAACCTTACCGGGGGTAAGGCGCCCGAAGAGGTGTTTCTGTTCGGCACCCAGCTTGCCATCGTGGGGCCAGACATCGGCGCGGGTGCGGGCTACTTTGCCTTCGCGGTGCCAGCCGCGAGCACGCGCGACGTCTTGCATCTCGGTGCGGCCGACGTCACGCGAGATGGTCGCGCAGAGCTGTTCGTGCGCGTGCGTCAGCCGCTCGGTGGCGCGGAGGGCGTGTCACGCGAGGTGGTGCTCGTGCAGCGCTTCGACGAGCAGGGGCGCTTCGTTCGCGTGCTCAGCGTCGAGGCTTTCCGTTCGCGCGGACCCGAGCACATCGCGAACGAAGTGAAGACCCAGCGCGGCAAGCTCGTGATCACACCAGGGCACGCCACCGGCTTCACGCCCGAAAGCTATCCCTTTGCCGACGAGCCCGTAGGGGGTGTCGGCAAGCTGCTCTTGCCCTGGAAGGACAAGCCCGTGACCTATCGATTCGTCGCGGGCCAGCTCGTGCCCTAGGTGACAGTAGCTCACGACCCGCAGTGAAAGCGCATCGACACGATCGAGATCGACGCGCTGCCCGGGCTGCCG
>CAYNOM010000202.1:0-1917 GCA_964398415.1 uncultured Polyangiales bacterium
CACCTTCGCCATCACCTACACGCCACACCGCGCCTACCACTCGCACTACATGACCACGCCCGACTTCGCGCGCAAACAGCAGGCCTTCGAGCTTTACTTGCGCCTGTGTCTTCCGCCTGCCGATCTGACGGGCCGCCAGGTTTGGCTCCTCATCGGCCCGCGCCTGCCGCCCTGCCGAGGCCGCCTCGAGCTCGGGGAGCCCGAGTTTCGCGCCGGGCGCTACGCCGTGTATCGTACCCAATTCTGACGCACCCATTGACGCTGGATGACGCGCTCTGTACAACGCGAGCGAACGGGAGCACGGATGGCCACGGAGCGAGATCTGCTGTTCTGCATTCCCGTGTTCAACGACTGGAAGGCAGCCGCGCAGCTGGTCGAGCTCATCGACGACGCCCTCGCGGGCTTTGCCGGCAGCGCGCGCGTATTGTTCGTCGACGATGGCTCGACCGACACCCAAGGGCTCGTGCTTCGGCGTGCGCCACGTCACTTGCGGGCGATCGAGGTCTTGCCCCTGCGGCGGAACCTCGGCCACCAGCGCGCCATCGCCATCGGCCTCACCTACATCTACGAGCACCGCCCCTGTGACGCGGTGGTGGTGATGGATGGAGACGGCGAAGACGCCCCGCGCGACGTCCCCACGCTGCTGGCCCGACTCAAGGCAGAGTCCGATGTCCCCGTCGTCTTCGCGCAGCGCGCGCGACGCTCCGAGGGGCTAGGCTTTCGGCTCGGCTACCTCACCTTTCGGCTACTGCATCGCGTGCTCACGGGTCGGGGTGTGGAGGTCGGCAATTTCAGCGTGATCCCGCGTGCACAGCTTTCGAGGCTGGTGGGCGTGTCGGAGATCTGGAACCACTACGCGGCGGCCGTGTTCAAGGCGCGTCTGCCTACCGTGCTCGTGCCCATTCCGCGGGCCAAGCGTCTCGACGGACGCTCGCAGATGAGCTTCGTCTCGCTCGTCACCCACGGCCTGAGCGCCATTTCGGTGTACGGGGAGACCGTGGGCGTAAGGCTGCTCGTGTTTGCGAGCTTCGCCATGCTGCTCTCACTGCTTGGCATCGGAATCGCGGTGGGTATACGCCTCGGCACGGATCTCGCGATCCCCGGTTGGGCCACCAACGTCACGGGCCTTCTGCTCTTGAGCTTGCTGGCGCTCTCGCTCGTTCTTGCGATGGCCGTCCTGTTCGTCTTGCAGTCGCGCGACCGCTACAGCTTTCTGCCGCTTCGCGACTACCCGCACTACGTGATGGAGCCGCTCCAGGTGTTTGGATAGCCGTGGCTCGACGTTTGCGCGTACGCATGCTGCGTGTGCCGTCGGGGCTCATTTGGGCCGTCCTAGTGCTCGGTCTGCTCGAGACGTCGCTCAGGTTGGTGTGGGACCCACGCATCATCGGAGGCGAGTTGTTTCGCGCCTACTACCCTGGTGTCGACTACGGCTTCGCCCCCGCGCGTCCACCCTGCCTGCGCGACGGAGACGTCTATCGCTGCTTTCCCACGCAGCACATGCGCATTACGCCCAGCGAGTTCCCTGCCGAGCGCAAGCCGAACACGCGGCGCATCCTGATCGTCGGCAGCTCGATCGGGACGGGTCCGGCTTCCCTCGCTCTGCAGCTCGTCGCCAATCTGAAGATCGCGTGCCCAGCGGTGGATACACAGATCGTGAACCTTTCGGCGATTCAGTTTGGCAGTCGTCGAACCGTGGCCATGCTCGAGACGGGACTTCGCTACGAGCCGGACGTGATCGTGATGGAAATCGCGGGGACCAACGAAAGCGCAGATTCCCGCGCCATGGCCGCCGAGGAGCGTGAGCGGGCCGGTCTCTTTGGCTTCACACTCGACAGTTGGATCGTCGTGCTTGCGCGCAACATCGCTGCCAAACGGTTTGGCCTGGGGAAGACGATGGTCGAGGATACGCGTGTG
>CAYNOM010000202.1:1927-8153 GCA_964398415.1 uncultured Polyangiales bacterium
AGGCGTCGGCAAACATGTTCCGCCCCTCCCGGCGGCATATTGGTCCGATGAAACCGGCTTCGCTGCCCCGGAATGACGGAAAGGCTTCAGGGCTTGTCGGCGGTGAGCTTCTTCAGGGCGTCCATGATGTCCATCGGCATGGGGAAGACGATGGTCGAGGATACGCGTGTGACGCGGGCAGACGTCGAGGCGACGAATCTCGGCACCCAACGAGAGTCGATCGAGCGCGCGCTTGCGCTGACACGCGACCGTGCCCGAGATCTCGTCATCCTCGCCCGCGCGGACATCGAACCGCGCGAGAGGCGACCCTGGGCGCTTGCCAATGCCGAGCTCTTGCACACGTTCGAGCGAAGGGCCATGGTCGTCGACCCGCACGAGAGCTTTGCTGCGCATCCCAAGATTCGAAGCCTTTTTACCCACGACACGTTCCACTATTCGTCACTTGGGCATGCCATCGTCGGACGCGAGCTTGCACGCCGACTGGTGAAGGATGCCCCGTCGCTGGCGACGTTGTGCGCGCGCGGGTCGACGGGTGGAGGCTAGGGAAGCGTATGGGAAGCGGGCAAGATCGAGGCCGAGCGAGCTCGGCGGCCGTCCCGGCGCTGGCACGGTGGCTGTTTGCGGTCGTGTTGTGGCTGCCTGCGACGGTTCCCTATCTGCGACACTTCGTTTGGCATCCGAACGGGCTCAGCCCAACAGGGTTCATTCAGTACGACCAGGCGTACTACTTCGCCTGCGCGCGCGAGTACTTCGATCGCGCGGAGTGGAGCCTGTTCTACCCGCTTCCCTTCAGCTCGAACCCCTACAACGAGGCAGTCTACTTCCAACCGCACATCGCCCTGATGGGCGTGCTCTGGAAGCTCACGGGCCTCGCCCCAGGGACCGTGTACTGCCTATTGGGCGCGGTGTTCGGCGTGCTGTGCATGCGCGTGCTGCTCGCGATTTACGAGCGGCAAGTGGGGTTCGGCGGCTTTCCAAGGCGGCTTGCGTTCGTGGCCGTGGCCTGGGGCGGTGGGCTGCTCTTCCCCTCTGGCGTAGGCTTGGGCCTGCTGCAGGGCGAGACCCTCGGGGCCGCGATGGCCGACGGGTTTCGACTCGATCCTCTCCAGGGATGGTGGTTTCTCAACCTCGGGCGCAATCTCGTGTTCGCCACGGAGGCCTACTACCACACGCTCGCTTTGGGCTTCGTGTGGTACGCGGGCGAGCGTAAGTACGTGCACGCTCTCGCGCTGCTGTTCATCCTCTCCCTGTCTCATCCCTTTACGGGCACCGAATGGCTCCTGATCGCTGCTGCGTGGATCGCCCTCGAGCGCTTCTACCTTCGAACTGATGTCGTGCCGGCCTGGGTACCCTGGGCTGTTCTCGCGCTCCTGACAATGCACGGCGCCTACTACGGGGTGTGGATCCATCGCGATGAGGAGCATGCGGTGCTCGTCAAGCAGTGGACGCTCGACTGGGGCTATGAGGCCATTCACTTCGTTCCCGCCTACGCGATCGTCGCGACGCTCGCAGCGTGGAGATTTCGGCGACCCGAATGGCTCGCTCGCGGCTTTCAGGACCCGTTTACGCGGCTCTGCGTCGTGTGGGCTTGCGTGGCATTTGCCCTCGCGAATCACGAGTTCGCGATGCGTCCGGTGCAGCCACTTCACTTCACACGCGGCTACGTTTGGTTGCCATTGATGTTCCTGGGCCTGCCCGTGCTCGTGCGCTGGCTCGCTGTCGAGAGGGGGCGTCTGGCGCTGCTTGCCGGGATCGCCGTCCTTATCCTGCTGCTGGTCGACAACGCTGCCTGGATGACGCGGCGCGCGAGGCTCGAGCCAGCGTCGGCGGGTGGTCTCTTGCTCGACGTGCGCCAGAAGATGCTGCTTCAGGACATCGAGAGCGCGAAAGGTGCGCCCATCGTGCTCGCCCATCCCGACATCGCCTATTTAGCGACGGTGTTCACTTCACGGCGCACTTTTCTTTCACACGGTTTCAACACACCCCATGCGCCGCGCAAGCGCGACGAGTGGGGGCGCTTTCTCGCGACGTGTGCCTTACCACGCGAGCTGCACGGTGAGGACGTCCTGATCGTGATCGACTCCAAGCCGCGGCCGCTGCTCTTGCGCAAGGGCGCAGCCGTGCTCGAAGCGGAGGCACGCTGCGATTTCGAGCGTCGCTTCGGCAGGCCATGGTCTGACCGCAACGGCGTGAGAATGTGGCGCGTTCGGGGCTTCTGACTCCCGGAAACTTGGCTATCCTGAAGCATGCCCTCGCTTGTCGCTGGGGGCGGCCTACTCCGGTTGACGCCCGAGCACCACGAAGTCTTCGAGCTCCCGTGGGGCCTTGGCGACGCGGTACGCGGGATAGCGCGCTCGCAGCGCGCGCCTCGTGTAGCCCTCCAAGATGGAGCGATCGCGTCCGGGCCAGGCGATGATCTGAGGGCTCGTCGGCGCGCCTTGCTGGAAGTGATGGTAAGACAGGGGCATCTTCGAGAGCTGCCAACTGAAAAGCCCGTCGGCGACGTGAAATACACGGCCTTGTGCTTCCAGGTGTTCGAGCGGGTGCCAAGGGAAGTACGCGTCCGGGTGCGAGCGCAGGTAGGCGAGCACCCTCTCGTGTGAGTTGCGCACGAGCGCGTCCTGGGCAGTGGATACGTTCACGTGCTCCCATGGTAAGAGCAGTCCCACCGTGAGCGCGAGTGCAGCAGCCTGAGCGCGTGGCTTCGAGAGTGGGCCTCGCGCGAACCAGTGCGCAAGCAGGAGCGCGAGCGCAGCAACGGCATAGGCATGCGCGTGGTAGGAGTTGTAGAAGCCGCCGACCTTGAGCCGTCCGATGAGTGAGATGGGCAGGAGCCCGATGCTGATCAGCCACAGCTGCACCCAGGCTGGCTCGAGCGCCCGACTCAGGGCCGCGCGCGTGTAGGCACTGCGCGGTAGCTTGGGGCCGAGGAGACCGAGCACACCCACCGCTGCGGGTAGCGGCACGAGGGCGAGCAGTGATTCGAAAATGGTGGCGAAGCGTGGCCACTCGATCTTCTGCGCCGCGGGGATTTCGAGCAGCTCGAAGCGCATGGCGTCGAGTGTGTTGGGTGTCAGCGCGACGAACGCGGCGACACTCGTGGCGGCGAAGGCGGCGCACAATAGGCCGTAGGCAACGGCTCGGGTGAGTCCAAAGCGTGCGCTGAGGATCAGTCCTTGAGCCACCGCGACGAAGGCCGCGTTTTGCTTCGAGAGTACGGCCAGTGCGAGCAAGAGGGCCGAAGGGATCGCGCGTCGCCACGTGAAGTCGCGCATCTGCGCGATCAGCAGCGACGAGGCGAGACCGAAGCCAAGGCACGGGGCATCTGCGTGAATGTGAGTAAGGTTGAGCAGGGTACCCTGCCGCGACAGCAGCAGTGCGAAGGCGCCGATGCAGAGGCCGACGCCGGCACGCGCGTCGAGTCGCGTCCTTTGCCCCTCGAGACCCACCGCAATGCACAGCGGCGTCATGATCGCGAGCAGCGCGAGAAGCTCCCCGAGGAGGATCTGCCAGGTCACGGGAGGTGCAAGCAGTGCTGCCGCAAAGTAGAGCGCCGAGGCAGGCCCGTACATGTTGCCGAGCACGACGCCGTCCTCAGGCAGCGTGTAGATGGGCACGCCCTGCATGAGCGCGGCGCTGAAGCCGAGCCGCACGCTCGGCCAGGTGCTCTGCATGCTGATCAAGGCGCGGCCCCACCAGGCGAACAGGCACGCGGCGGCGCATGCGCCGAGGAGCATCGAGGCTGCGATGGTGCATGCGAGGCCGCGCTTGCGCATTCGGTGGTTTTCGGCGATGGCGGCTCAGCGCTTCGAGGGCAAGTGCTTGAACAGCGACGACAGCTCGCCGCCGAGGTTGGCGAAGCGGGCTCCGCCGAGCGTCTCGGCGAGGTCGAGGTGTTCGACCACGTCGGTGAGCGCACCGAGCGCGAGAAACAGCGTGGTTGGGAGCAGGGGATCCAGGTGACGAGGCAGCCGCCCCTCGTCGATGGCGCGCTCGAACAGCCCCCGCACGAGATGGATGACCTCGAGGTAGCCTGCGCGTACCGCCTCGGCGATCACCGGGTCGTCGGTGGCTGCGAAGGAGCGAAATCGTAGCTCTCGAAGCTGGGGCCGCACCGCGAGCTGCTGCTGGTACCAGGTGGACATGCGGCTCAGGGCGGAGAGCGGATCGGGCGCAGCTTCGACGATTTGACGCCAGGCACCGAGCAGCTCGTCTGTGGTGTGCTCGAGCACCGCGAGGTAGAGCGCCTGCTTGTTCTCGAAGTGCCGATAGATCGTGGGCTCGCTGATGCCTGCCTGTGTCGCGATCTCCGAGGTGCTCGCCTGCACATAGCCGAGCCGCGCGAAGACCCGCGTGGCGACCTCGAGGATCTGTTGCCGACGTTCGGCTGCGGGGAGACGCGCGGGGCGCGTCGAGCGCGACGTGGTATCGGAACCGTCCATGGTTAGTGCATACTAACGTGTGTGCGAGACTCCAGCCAGCATCCGCTCGGGATGTGCCCGGTCACGGGACTATCTATCCCCTGGGGGCGAGATGCGGAGCGCGGTACCCGCGCGTGCGAGCCTCTGTGCTGCGTGCGAGTCGCGGCGTAGGAAGGCTACGAGTCGGAACCTTCCGCCGTGGGCCGACAGCTTCTGCATGTACGCGCTCGCGGGTTCCCGAGAAGGCGGGACGGGCAACGCATGGGGCGCGTAGCGACGCCAGAACTCGGCAGATGTGGCGAGCTCGTAGTCCGAGAGAAACCAGGACTTGGGCTTGCGACCATCGAAGCCTTCCGCGGGACCCAGAATGATCACGTCAGGCGAGCGTGAGAGGACGTAGGCGCCATCACCCTTGCCGTGGCCGGGCTGATTCTGCCAACGCGTGATGAGCGGCACGTCAGTGCGGTGCGAGATCTCCGCATTGGTGAGGCCCAACATGTCGATGAACTCGAGATCGGGCGCGAAGTAGGGGGTTGAGCCCGCCGTGGAAAGTGCGACGATTGAGCCAGCCGGCAGCCTCTGCTGAAGAAACACGCCCACCGCCTCGCCCACCTCTGCTGCGGGATCTCGCTGAATGGTCGGAGCGAGATGGACCAGACGTCCGAGCTCCATTCCAATGCAGAGTGTCACGGCGTGGCTGAGGAGACGGGGGTGGGCGGCTCGCTCGTGCGCAGCGCCCACTCCTGCTGCGAGGACGGCGAACGCGGGAACGAGCAGACGCAGCTCCTGCATGTGGTCGCCGCCTGCGACCAGGTACGAGGCAAAGGTAGGCGCGGCCAGCGCTGCGGAGTAGAGAAGCAATTTGCGCCGGCCTCCCGCAAGACCCGCCGCTGATGCGGTCAGCGCGAACGGGAGCCATGTTTCCCACTGACCCGAAAGGAGGTCTGCTGCACGCAGAAGAGCGCTCCACGGCTCGTACACGCCGAGCTTCGCGTACGCCGTGTTGGGAAGAAAGTCGCCAAAGTAGAGCCGTCTGAAGAGTAAGTGCGCGAGAAACGGGAGGCTGAAACCTGCGGCCAGGCCGGCAAGCGAACGAAATTGTCTGTGCAGCGCGAGCCATGCTGCGACGATGACAGTGACACCGAGACCTTCCGGACGAGTGAGCGCGGCTGCTGCGACAACGAGGCCGAGGCGTACGCCATGGGGCATCGACGCGGCGCCTCGGCGACTGAGAATGAAGGCGAGCACGCAAAAGAACGAGAAGGATGCGCTCTCCAGCCCTGAGACCATCCAGAGCGCAAAGCCCGCGTGGAGCAAGAGCATGTAGAGGGGTGGTGCCCAAAGGCGGGCATGGAGCCAGAGCGCTGTTAGGCCGACCGTGTACGCGATACCGAGCCCCCGTGCCGCGCCTTCTAGGTCGAGGCCCAAGCCTCCGAGAGCGATGAGCTGCAGCAGCCACAAGGGGTGCGTGTAGCCCTCGACGGGCGCGCCCGAGGTCCACGAGAGCCCGTCGCCCTGGAGCACGCGCGAGGCGTAACGAAGCGTGATGAACGCATCGTCGTGGAAGAAGCGCCGCGCGAACAGAAAGCTCGCAAGCAGACACGCTGCGGCAAGAGCGATGGGCAGCGCGGCTTTCAGGTGCTTCAAGCGCTCCCCCTCGGTGAATGCTGTGGCAGACATGGGGCGAGCGACTGTGGCATCAGGCCGTGCGTACCGCAAACTCCGCCTGCTCCGAGCGCCTTCCGGACGGGTTTCTAGGGTTGCGGAAGGAAGGCCCATTCACACCGCGCGACCTCGTCGTCGTC
>CAYNOM010000202.1:8163-9449 GCA_964398415.1 uncultured Polyangiales bacterium
CAATGTGCCGCGGCGCACTCGCACATTCGGCTTCAAGCACTTCAGGTAGCCCTTCGGCGCCCTGCGGTCGTGGGCCATCCGTCGCTCGTGTTGCTGGCTCACCGGCGTGCGGGCGATGACGTAGTCGTTGAGCCCGTGCGCATCGATGATGGCGACGTTGGGCAAGTTCCAGCCGGGCACGCCCACCGTTCTGTCGACCAGTACCGCGCGCTCATCCCACGACATTTCGAGCCCCTCCCTGCGGGATGGGTACTTCCGGAGCTGGTGCTCCGCGAAAGCCTTGTGCTCTTGGTGACGCATGCAGACGAAGTGCGTGATCAGCCACGTCTGCCATTCGTCCCACACCTCGGAGATGGGGCGAAGCGGCCAGGGCATGGCATCCGTGACGGCGACCTGCAGCTGAAACGTCTCCGCGCGTGTGTCGAGGTGTCGTGTGCGCTCGAAATGCACCCACGGGATGGGGAGCGACAAGAGTAAGCCTAGCACCATGATCGCCAGGGCCTCTCGCGCTCTTGGGGCGGCCCAGGCGCAAAGGGCCAGCATCGATGTCCAGAGCAGGGGCACGAGGTGACTGAACACGCGGTACTCGAAATGATCGCCGCCGATGACCAGCGTGTAGTAGGCGACGTGCGCCACCAGCGCAGACGTCACGGCAATCGCCGGCAGGTTCTCCACGAAGCGCGCCCATGGGCGGCCTGCGAAGGCATTCCGTACGCCCCAGACGATGCACAGAGCCAGCCACACCCACCACCCGTACTCGAGCACGAAGGACCCGAGGTAGCGTAGCCCGCTCTCCGGCCAGGCGGCCACATGCTTGGCGTAGTAGGTATTGGGCAGCCACTCGCCGTAGGTTTGGAGTCGAAACAGCAGGTGAAAGACAGGGATCACGAGCGGCATCAGCGTCACGAGCCGCCGGCGTGAGGTGATGCTCAGGGCCACGATGAGTGCGCCCGTCGCTGCACAGAACAGCAGACCATCGGGTCGAGTCAGGGCAAGGAGCGATGCCAGGAGGGCCGCCCCAGCGAGGCGCGATACGCTGATGCGTGCCGCAGAGGCGAACAGCGTATAGGCCCACGCCATGATCAGCAGATTGAACAGCGGAGTCTCGAGACCGGAGCTGAGCCAGGCGAGGAAGGTGCGATTTGTCAGAATGCCCAGGAGAGCAGTGGCGGCGAGCGGCAGCCGATAGGACTCGAAGCTCGCGGGAAGGCTCATGCATGCGAGCAGCCTGATGGTGAGTGCGAGCGACCCAGCACCACATGCGAGCCCGAGCCAGTTGGCGACCG
>CAYNOM010000203.1:0-9443 GCA_964398415.1 uncultured Polyangiales bacterium
CGTAGCGATCGCAGATCTGACGACAGTCAAGACGGTTGTCGATTCTGTCTGCGGCTCCGTCTTCGCAACCAAGCGCGAAAATACTGATGGTCCCAAGTACGAGCGACATCGCGAACGGCTTTGCCATGGTGTAATCCTCCAGATGAACGCGCGCTCAAGCGGCAGCACGTCAGGTGTTTGGGCTCTAGTGCAACCCACGTGCCGCGGCCGCCCTTCGGCCCGTTTCGGCGTCGCTGGCTCCCGTCCGCCAGCGTTCTGCACGGGCTTCGTGCACGGCACATGCCAGAGGGAGTTGCCGTCGGAACGAGCCGTGTATGGGGCGCGGCGCCTCAGGTGTGGCGTTGCTGCCGTGTCGTTCCACGCCTCGGCGCGAGCACGAGCACGAGCACGAGCACGAGAACGCGCACGCTCACGACCACGTCAGCGGTGCGGCCGGCACCGGATCGCGGTGGTCACCAGTTCTACGGGAAGCTGTCCTTGGCCAGCCACCAAGCGCTTAGCCCGCTGAGCGCGGCTCCGATGAGGAAGGTGGCCATGCGTCCACCTGAGCGGGAAGGGTGCAGCGGAAAGCGCACCTCGCGGATCGACTCGCGCTCGGGGTCCACCAGCAAGATGGCGTCGCCACCGAACGCGAGCTGATACTCGAGCAACTGGCGCCGTGTGTCCGAGTGCTCGAAACGCGGTGCGTCGGGGCCCGTCTTCACCTCGGCCACCCAGCGTCGACCGGCGCGGGCCACGAGCAGGTCGGCGGTCAGCGACACCGTCTTCACCTCGCCGTCCACGAGCGCTTCGTAGCTCGCTGCCACCTGGCGATCGAGCACGTGAAAGCCTCGGCGCTTGAGCAGCTTCTCCGCGACGCGTTCGCCCTTGAGGCCGCGACGCGCACGCCGGCTCGAGGTGAGGGCTTCGAAGCGACGGCGCAGTCTGAGGGCGAGCAAGGCACCGACGCACAACGCGAGCAGCGCGAAGCCACCGAAGAACCAGGGAGAGGACGTGCTGAGTGCCACGCGTTCAGGCCTCGCACTCGGTCTCGACGCGGGTCAACAAAACCGCAGCAACCGCGCGCGCCCAAGGCCGACAAGGGGGCGTGACCGCGTCCCAGAGAAATCCGCTCGCCCCCGTTTACTCCCTGCGCCCCGACGATCCGGGCTGGCCACGTGAGCGCCTCGAAGGGCTCGACAGGCCTCCCTCGGGCCTCGAGCTCGTGGGCGCCCTGCCCGATCTCAGCCGGGCCGTCGCGATCGTGGGCACACGCCACTCGGACCCCTGGGCGCGTGAGTTTACGCGGCAGCTCGCGCACGACCTCGCCGGAGCGGGCTGTCCGATCGTGTCGGGCGGCGCCCTCGGGATCGACACGGCAGCCCACGAAGGGGCCCTCGAGGCGGACGGAGTGACGCTCTCGGTGCTGGCCTCGCTCGAAGCTCCCTATCCGGCGCAGAACCGGGGGCTGTTCACCAGGATCACGCGAGGAGGCTGTGTGCTCGCAGAGACCGGCCGCGTAGGAAGTGTAGGAAAGCACACGTTTGTGGAGCGCAATCGCCTGGTGGCCGCCTTGGCCAGTGTAGTGGTCGTGATCCAAGCGCCTATACCGTCGGGTACATTGTCCACTGCGGCCTTTGCCCGCGGGCTCGGAAGGCCCGTTCTGGCCGTGCCCGCGGCGCCCTGGGACCCCCGTGGCGCGGGATGTCTGAAGCTCCTGGGCGATGGTGCAGGGATTTGCAGAAGCGCGGCGGATGTCCTATCGCTAGCGGCTCCCGGGGCCGGGACGAACCCGCCCAGGGCACTCAGGAGGCCAAAGAAAGCCAAGGAACATCAACTGGTTGACGAGGATCAGCGGGCGGTCGTGACGGCCCTCGCAGACGGAATCATGGGGGCGGACGAGCTGTGCGAGCGGACCGCCCTGAATGCGCCCCGGGTCCAGCGTGCCATCTTGATGCTGCTGCTTTCCAAGGTCATCCACGAGGTAGGCAGCGGACGCTACGAGCTTGCTGATGCCTCCTGAAAGGATCCCGCCGAGATGGCCAAGTCGCTAGTCATCGTCGAGTCGCCAGCCAAGGCGAAGACCATCCAGAAATACCTCGGCAAAGACTACGAGGTGATGGCGTCCAAGGGGCACATCAAAGACCTGCCCAAACGTGGCGGCGTCGACCTGGAGCGAGATTTCGAGGAGACGTACGAGGTCATCGAGGAGAAGGGCAAGGGCGACCTGGTCAAGAGCATCCGGGAAAAGTCCAAGAAGGTCGAAAACGTCCTGCTTGCGATGGACCCGGATCGCGAAGGGGAGGCCATCGCGGCCCACATTCTCGACGAGATCAAGAGCACCAACACCCCGGCCGCCATCAAGCGCGTGCTGTTCAACGAGATCACGAAGAAGGGCGTGTCCGAGGGGCTCGCGCATCCACGCGACATCGACCTGCCGCTCTACGAGGCCCAGCGCACCCGGCGCGTGCTCGATCGCATCGGCGGCTATCCGCTGTCGAGCTTGTTGTGGCGCAAGCTCGCCTTCGGCTTGAGCGCGGGGCGCGTGCAGACGCCAGCCTTGCGCCTGATCGTCGACCGGCAGACGGAAATCGACGCCTTCGTGCCCGTCAGCTACTGGCTCGTGGACGTCACCCTGAAGGGCTCGGCCGAGCGTTCTTTCGTGGCCGCCCTCGACTCGGTGAATGGCGAAAAGCTCGAGAAGGTGAGCTCTCGGCCGAGCGCGAAGACCGAGCTCGAGGCCCAGCGCTACGTCAACGACCTCAAGCGCGCCTCGTACAAGATCGCGAGCATCACGAAGCGTCAACAGCGACGCAAGGCACCGGCCCCGTACACGACGTCCAAGCTGCAGCAGGACGCCTCGAACCGCCTGAGCATGCCGCCCAAGAAGGCGATGCGCGTGGCGCAGGGGCTCTACGAAGGTGTGTCGATCGGCAAGGGCAAAGAGGCCGAGCTCGTCGGTCTCATCACCTACATGCGTACCGACAGCGTGCGCATTTCCGACGACGCGGTGATCGAGGCTCGCCAGTTCATCGAAGCGACCTACGGCAAGGTCGCCGTACCTGCCGAGCCGAACGTCTTCAAGACGAAGAAGCAGAACGTGCAGGACGCCCACGAGGCGATTCGTCCCACGCGACTCGACCTGCCTCCGGAGAAGATCTCCGACTACCTCAAGGATGAGCAGCTCCGGCTTTACAAGCTCATTTGGGACCGCTTCATCGCCTGCCAGATGACGCCCGCGGTGTACGACCAGACCGGCGTCGACATCGAGGGGGCCGTCGACGGCAGGAAGTACGGCCTCAGGGTCAGCGGCAGCATTCTGCGCGAGCCAGGCTGGCGTAAGGTCTACGGCGCCGGAGACACGCCGCTCGCAGGCGAAGAAGACAGCGTGCTCGGCGACGAGGGCAACTCTCTGCCGCCCCTCAGCGATGGCGAGGCGCTCTCGCTCGTCGACCCACCCGGTGTCGTCGGCACGCACAAGCAAACCGAGCCGCCGCCCTACTTCAACGAAGCGAGCCTCGTGAAGAAGCTCGAGGAAGAGGGCATCGGACGCCCCAGCACCTACGCCGAGATCTTGAGCAAGGTGCTCGCGCGCGACTACGTCGTGAAGGTCGAGAACAAGCTCGTGGCCACCGACCTCGGCAAGCTCGTGATCGAAAAGCTCGTGGCCGACCACTTCGACCTCGCCGACATCGGCTTCACGCGCAAGCTCGAAGAGGATCTCGACGCGGTGGCCGAGGCGCGGCTCAAGCGGCTCGACGTGCTCAAGCCGTTCCACGAGCGACTCACGAAGCAGATCGAGGAGTCGCTCTCGCACAAGGGCAAGTGGTGGCCCGAGCCTGAGGCGCTCGAAGAGGCGTGCCCGGATTGCGGCAAGCAGCTCATGAAGCGCTGGGGCAAGAACGGCCCCTTCATCGGCTGCACGGCCTATCCCGAGTGCAAGTACACGCGCGACCTCGGCACGACCGCAGACGAGCGAAAGCCCGTCATGACGGACTACAAGTGTCCCGAGTGCGGCGAGAAGATGATGAAGCGCTGGGGCCGAAACGGCTGGTTCCTCGGCTGCTCTGCCTTCCCGAAGTGCAAGGGCACGAGGCCCATGCCGCTCGGCGTCAAGTGTCCGAAGTGCGACACGGGCGACATCATCGAGATCAAGAGCAAGGGCAAGGGCCGCGTGTTCTACGGCTGCAGCAACTACAACGACGAAGCCATCAAGTGCGATTTCCGCGTGTGGCAGAAGCCGATCGACCTTCCGTGTCCGGAGTGCAAGGCCAAGTTCATGGTGCGCGCGGGCAAAACCGACGAGCCCGGCCTCTACAAGTGCGTTGCCGAGGGCTGTGGCTTCTCGCGCGATGAAACCCAGGAAGAGTTCGGCGGCGAGAGCGCGGCTCCGCTCGATGCGACCGGGACGGGCGAGGATTGACCACCGTCACGGTGATCGGCGCGGGCCTCGCTGGCTCGGAGTGCGCCTACCAGATCGCCGAGGCGGGGCTCGATGTCCTGTTGGTCGAGCAGAAGCCGAAGCAGCGAACGCCGGCCCAGCACCACGACTTCTTCGCCGAGCTCGTGTGCTCGAACTCCCTGCGCGGTGAAGACCTGCAAAACGCCGTCGGGCT
The DNA here is from genome assembly GCA_964398415.1 of uncultured Polyangiales bacterium. Taxonomy (GTDB): domain Bacteria; phylum Myxococcota_A; class Polyangia; order Polyangiales; family DASUME01; genus DASUME01. Next base: position 4,596 of record CAYNOM010000203.1, read on the forward strand.
CATCAAGGAGGAGCTGCGGCGCGCGGGCTCGCTCGTGATGGAAGTGGCAGATCTCACGCGGGTGCCCGCGGGCGGCGCGCTCGCCGTCGACCCCGAGCGCTTCGGCCACGAGATCACACGCAGGCGCGCGAGCCCACCACGCATTCGCATCGAATGCCGCGAGGTGACCGAGCTGCCTGACGCGCGACCTGTCGTGCTCTGCACGGGTCCGCTGACGGGAGACGCCCTGGCCGAAGACCTCGCGCGTATCGTGGGCCGAAAGCAGCTTGCCTACTACGACGCCATCGCGCCGATCATCGCGGCCGACAGCATCGATTTCTCCAAGGTGTTTCGCGCCTCGCGCTGGGACAAGGGAGGCGACGACGCCTACGTCAACTGCCCGCTCACCCGCGATGAGTACGAGGCCTTCGTCGACGCGGTGCTCGCCGCCGAGAAGGTGACGCCCCGCGACTTCGAGGAGCTGCGCTACTTCGAGGGATGTCTGCCGATCGAGGTCATGGCCGAGCGCGGCCGACGCACACTCGCATTCGGACCGATGAAGCCCGTGGGCCTGACGGACCCACGCACGGGGCGCTGGCCCAACGCGGTGGTGCAGCTGCGCCCGGAGGACTCGGCCCTCACGGCCTACAACATGGTCGGCTTTCAGACGCGCATGAAGTTCCCCGAGCAAAAGCGCGTGTTCGCCCTGATTCCCGGCCTCGAGAACGCCGAGTTTCTGCGCTACGGCAGCGTGCACCGCAACACCTTCGTCAACACGCCCATCGCGCTCGACGCGGGCTTTGAGCTGAAGATGCGGCCGGGAGTTTTCCTCGCGGGCCAAGTGGCCGGCGTCGAAGGCTACATCGAGAGCGCCGCCTGCGGCTTCTGCATCGGGCTTCTCGTGGCGCAGCGCGTGCGCGGCGAGCGCCTGTTGCCGCCGCCCGAGACGACTGCGCTCGGCGCGCTGCTAGGCCACCTGAGGCGGCCGTCCATCGACTTTCAGCCCTCCAACGTGGTGTGGAGCATGTTTCCGCCGATCGACGTGGACGACAAGCAGGCCAAGGACAAGCGCATGAGGCGTCAGAAGCTCGCCGAGCGCGCGCTGTCCGATCTCGGACTGTGGCTCTCGAGCCTGGGCAAAGTGGCGCGCACTTCCGGTACAGTGGAGTAGGGGGCCGAGTTGAGTATCGTTCCGAAGTCGAATGCGGCCGTGCAAAGGCAGAAGGTCGTGCGCATCGTGGGGCGCGTGGCGAGCGGCCTGATGCTCGCCCTCGTGATCGGCATCTTCGTGTTCATCATGCGCACCGAGCGCGCGCACGACGAGGCGAAGTGCCCCTTCGAGAAAATCGAGGAGCGCGGTCTCGGTGAGGCGAAAGTGATCGAAGAGGGCCGCCGTTGTCTGCCCGAGGTGGAAGAGCGCCGCTGGCTCGTGTCCCGTGGCGAGAGCGAGCCCTTCGAGCTCGGCAGAAAGCGTCTGCCCCGCGAGCGTTTCGCGGCCGAGCGCGCCAAGTGGCAGCTCACCGAAGACGCAGAGAACAAAGTCATCTTGCGCCTCGAAGTGGATGGCGCGCTGCTGAGCGAGTTTCGCGAAGCCGACCATAGGCGCTGAAGTTCTGGTTCTCGCGGGTTTCACGCTAGCCTGCGCGGGTGGCCGACCTGAACGCACAGCTTTTGGCCTTCGAGCGCTATCTCGAGAGCGAGCGTCGCGCCGCGCCGCTGACCGTCGCGACCTACATGCGCGACCTGCGCGCCTTTGCCCGCCATCTCGAGGAGCAGTCGGGCCCGACAGCAGCGGAGGCCATCGACGTGCGCCACCTGCGCGCCTTTCTCGCGCAGCAAAGACACGCGAACGAGTCGGCCACCGTGCTGCGCAAGATCGCCGCCCTGCGCGCGTTTTACCGCTTTCTGGTGCGGCGCGGTCTCGTCTCCAAGAACCCCGCCGCCGAGCTCAAGACGCCCAAGCTGCGGCGCAAGCTGCCCAAGTTCCTCGAGGTGGAGCGTGCGGCAGAGACGGTGGAGATGCCGACGAGCGTGGGCACCACCGCGGCGCACCTCAGGGATCAGGCCATGCTCGAGCTCCTCTACGGCTCGGGGCTGCGCGTCAGTGAGCTCGCCGGGCTCGATCTCGATGCGCTCGACCTGGGGCAGGGTACAGCCCGTGTGCTCGGTAAGGGCCACAAGGAGCGCGTGGTGCCGGTGGGGCACAAGGCGCGCGAGGCGCTGCGCGAATATCTCGGCGTGCGTTCCGCGCTTCGCCATCCGAAGCACCACACGCAAGACGCAGACGCGGTGTTTCTCGGGGTCCGGGGCGAGAGGCTCGGCGTGCGCCAGGTGCAAAACCTCGTGAAACGGTACGGCGCGCTCGCGACGGGGCGGCCTGATCTGCACCCGCATGCCCTGCGTCACAGCTGCGCGACACACCTGCTCGATGCGGGAGCCGACCTGCGCAGCATCCAAGAGCTCCTCGGCCATGTGAGCCTGTCGACGACACAGCGCTACACGCACGTCAGCATGGATCGCCTGCAGCTCGTCTACGACCAGGCCCATCCGCTCGCCCGGCGTAAGCGTTCTTGAGGCCTCACCCCGGGAAGGGCGAAGTTTTTGCTAGGCTTGGCGCATGCTGTTGCGCGCCTGCTCGCTGCTCGTCCTCTTGTGCTTCGCGGCGGCCTGCGGCGGCGATGCGTGTCCACGGGCAAAGACCTGCGACATCAGGCAGACGTTCTGCCAGCGGCGCGCCATCAAGATCGCGGCCTGCTTGCGCGGCGACGACCCCGGAGTCGATGTCGACGTGGCGGTGATCGACGCCGAGTCGTTCATCGAGCAGGCCGTGGCGCAGCAGGCCGAGGCCGACGTCGAGCCGATCTCGGAAGAGGAGAAGCGCTTTCGTGCGGCGCTCGCCCTCTACGGGTTGAGCAGCGAGGCCCCGACGGGCGAAACCGACCTGCGCCGGCAGCTCGAGCAGGTGGCCGCGTTCTACTCCGACGGGCAGGTGGTCGTGCTCGACCGCGGCACGCCGCTCGATTCGCCCGAGCTGATGTCGACGCTCGTGCACGAGGCGGTGCATGCGCTGCAGGACGCGCGCGGTGACTTTGGCTCGTTTGCGCGTGCCGTGTCGTTCGACCAGTGGCTCGCGCGTCGCGCGATGATCGAGGGCGAAGCGACGTTCGTCGACTACCAGGCCTACGCCGAGATGGAGGGCATCGTCGACATCGACTGGCGCGAGACGTTCGAAAATTTCCAGGCGCGCATGCTCGAGCGCGCGCGTGAGTCGACCGATCCTTTCGTCGATGCGTTTCTGCTCTTCCCCTACGCGTGGGGCGGGGCCTACGTGCACGGCGCAGCCACGTCCTTGGGCGACATCGCACCCCTCTTCGACGAGGCCGCACCTTCGTCCACACGCCAGGTGATGGCTGGCTTCGGCGCTCTGCCACCTGATGGCGGCGCGTGGCTCGAGGAGCTTGGCGCCGATGCCGTGCCGGTGCTCGATGCGCTTTCACCCGAGGCTGTCACCTCGCTCGGTCGTTGGTTCACAGACCGCTGGCTCGAGCGGCAGGCCCAAACCATCTCCGGCGTCGGGGAGCACCTGCGCGCGGACGCGTTTACCGTGCTTTCCCAGGCCGACGTGCCCATCGGGGTGTGGCGCATGCGCCTCGAGACGAGCGCGCAGGCCGAGCGCATCCGAGGCGAGCTCATGGCTGTGCTCTCCGAGGGCGTCTCGGTCTTCGCGGAGGGCAGCGACATTTTCTTGGTGCGCGTCGAGAGCGGGTCTGTGCCTGAGCCGAGCGGCTTCGTGGCGCAGACTCAGTTCGACTTCGTGGTTGGAGAGCCAAGCATGGCTCGATGGGCGGCGCCGTTCGGCTGCGGGCTGTCTCGTGCGCTGTCCGAGGGCCGCCGCCACGACCTCGCCCGGCCTGCGGGGCGACCGTGAACGCGTGAGCTAGGGGCAGCTCGGTCGCGACGGCCAGAGGGCGTTTGACGTTTGCGGCAGCCTCAACCAGCCTGGGGGCATGTCCCAGCGTCCCGAGTTTCGTTCCACCACCATTTGCGCGGTGCGCCGCGGCACGAGGGCCGCGATGGCAGGCGATGGCCAAGTCTCCCTGGGTCAGACCGTGCTCAAAGACAAGGCCAAGAAGGTGCGACGCATCCACGACGGCAAGGTGATCGTGGGCTTCGCCGGCGCCACGGCCGACGCGTTTGCGCTGCTCGATCGCTTCGAGGAGAAGCTCAAGGCCCATCGCGGCTCGTTGCCGCGCGCCGCCGTCGAGCTCGCCAAGGATTGGCGCACCGACCGCTACCTCAGGCGCCTCGAGGCCATGATGATCGTCATGGATCAGGATCACACGCTCCTCTTGAGCGGCACGGGCGACGTGATCGAGCCCGACGACGGGGTGATAGCGATCGGCTCGGGCGGCATGTACGCCCTGTCGGCTGCGCGGGCGCTCATGCGTAACACCGAGCTGTCTGCCGCCGACATCGCTCGAGAAGCCATGCGTATCGCCGGAGAGATTTGCGTGTACACGAATCAGGAGCTGTTGCTCGAGGAGGTTGGCGCGTGAGCTCGGCCCAGTCTTTCACGCCGCGCGAGATCGTCAGCGAGCTCGACCGCTACATCGTGGGGCAGCACAAGGCGAAGCGCGCCGTGGCCATCGCCCTGCGCAATCGCTTTCGGCGTCAGCGCGTCTCCGAGGACATGCGTCAGGAGATCACGCCGAAGAACATCATCATGATCGGCCCAACCGGCGTCGGAAAGACCGAGATCGCGCGCCGTCTCGCCAAGCTCGCCCAGGCCCCGTTCGTGAAGGTCGAGGCCAGCAAGTTCACCGAGGTGGGCTACGTGGGCCGCGACGTCGAGTCGATGGTGCGCGACCT
>CAYNOM010000204.1:0-9419 GCA_964398415.1 uncultured Polyangiales bacterium
TAGTTCTTGGCCGCGCTCGCTTGCACCAGCTCGACGGCCGCTTTCTTGCGTGTCTCGGAGTACTCGTCGAGCAGGGCTTCAGAGCCGCCGCGCAGCACTTCGCCGAGGTTTTTGCCGAGCAAGTGCGCATCGTGGATGCCGCTGTTCATGCCCATACCGCCCGCGGGGTTGTTGATGTGCGCCGCGTCGCCCGCGAGGATCACGTTGCCCACGCGGAAGGTCTTCGCCACGCGCTGGTGCACCCGATAGTAAGAGCGCATCTTGAGCGTGAAGTCGATCTCGCGGCCGATGAACTTGGCCATGCGCGCGCGGATGGCTTTCTCGTCGAGCGCCGCCTCGCCATCCTCATCGGGCTTGAGGCGAAACACGGTCCGCACCACGTCGGGCAGGTGCATGATGATCACCCACTCCTCGGGATCGTAGATGTAGGCGACGAGCCCCACGTCGGGAAAGATCTGGTTGTAGTCGAGGTCGGTGCCGACGAGCAGAAAGCGATCTTCGTAGGTCTCCCCATCCAGGATCATGCCGAGCGTCTCGCGTACGGCGCTGGCCGAGCCGTCTGCGCCGATCAGATAGCGTCCCTTGACGGTCTTGATGCCATCGGGAGTCTTCAGTTCGAGCTCGACGTGATCGCCGAGATCACGGTGCGACACGGCTTGATGCGAGAAGTGCACCTTGGCGAGGCCCGTGGCCTCGATCTTCGGCAGGATCAGGCGCGTGACCTTGTTCTGCGGACACTGCAGCCGAAACGGATAGGGCGTGTCGTTCGCGATGAGCGCGTAATCGAAGTCGGCCACACGCTCCTTCGTCTCGCGCTCCCAGAACTGAAGCACGTGCACCGTCCTGCCGTGGGCGATCACGTCGTCGGCCACGCCCCATTCGTTGAAGTACTCGAGCGACGAAGCATGAAAGGTGCTCGCGCGCGCCTCGTCCGCGAGCTCTTCGCCCTTCTCGAACACCTCGACACGAAAGCCCTGGGTCACGAGCGAGGCGGCCACGGACAGGCCCACCGGACCACCACCAGCGATGAGCACGGGAAGATCGCGATTCGCTTCAGACATGACTCTCACCCTCTTCGATGCAAGGCATCAGCGCGCAGCGACACCGACCACGGTCTCGCCGCAGAAGAATTCGATCGTGGCGCGGGCCCCCTCGTGACCCAGGCCGCTCTGTTTCCAAGCCGGGCGTGGCGCATCGGGGCTGAGCCCGAGCAACGTCACACCGTTGATCTTCACCATGCCGGTCTCGAGCTGCCGACCGAAGGCAAACGCACGCGCTTCGTCACGGCTGAAGACGTACCCCGCAAGCCCGTAGGGCGCCTGGTTGGCGAGCATGAGCGCCTCAGCCTCATCGCCAAACGTATGCACCGTGGCCACCGGCCCAAACAGCTCCTCGAGCGCAAGCTCCGGGGCCACTCCGGTGATCAACGTGGGCGCGAGGAAGTGACCTGCGAGCGCAGGAAGCTTCGTGCTCGCGTGCAGGCGCCCGCCCTGACTCACGAGCAGCGCGATGCGCTCGCGCAACATGGCGAGATGCCCGCCGTGCACGAGCGGCCCCATCTCGCTCTCCGGATCGAGCGAGCTTCCGAGCTTGATCTGAGCGAGGCGCGCGAGCGTTCGCTCGAGCAACACATCGTGCAGGCTCTCGTGCACGATCAGGCGCCCGAGGGCGCGACACCACTGGGCGTTGAGCGTGGTCAGCGCCGTCACGACGCCCGCGGCCGCGCGCTCGACGTCGGCATCCTCGAGCACCACGAGCGCATTGTTGCCGCCGAGCTCGAGCTGAACCGGCTTGAGCTGACGCGCGCACTCCTCGGCGACGGCGCGCCCCGCGACGAGCCCCCCTGTGAACGACACCGCGCGGATCTCCGGCGCTTTCACACAGCGGCCACCGACCCGCGACGCGCCGTGCACCACCTGCACGATCCCAGGCGGAAGGCCCGCATCGAGCACCGCCTGCGCCAGCACATCGCAGGAGTGCGGCGACCACTCGCTCGGCTTCATCACCACGGGACAGCCCGCGGCGAGCGCGCTCGCCAGCTTGTGCGCCGTGATGGGCGTGGGCGCATTCCACGGTGCGATGATGGCGACGGGCCCCAAGGGCTTTCGCACGAGCTCGACCTCGCCGTGGGGCCCCGGATAGGTGGCGCGCATGCAGCCCTTGCGCAGCTCCGCGGCGGCCACTCGAAAGGCGTGCGCCGTGATCTCCGCAAGCGAAGTCGTCAGCGAGATCACGACGCCCGTGGTCTGCGCATCGAGAAAGGCCAGGGTGTCGCGCTGCGCGTCGAGCCGCGTCGCCACGGCTTCGAGCGCCCGTGCGCGCGTCTCGAGGTCGAGCGAGCGAAAGTGCCCGCGACGATGCTCGTCTCGCGCGAGGGCCATGACGTCATCGAGGGTGGTGTCGTCCGTGGCGCGCTGCGCCTGCAGCACCTCGCCCGTGTTCGGGTCGTGAATCGCGCGCTCGAGCGCGAGGCTCGGCGTGCGCTTCACGCCACCGACGAAGTCGACGAGCTCGGGCAGGGGCCGGTGGGCAACGCGCATGGGCTTACTGCTTGGCGAAGACGAGGGTGGCCTTGGGCTCGCCGTGCACGGGGCCCTCCGGACCGCGCGGATCCCAGGGCACACGCCGATCGGCGACGGGTGCGATGCGCGTGCCGTTTGCGGTCAGGCAGCGCACGGCGACACCGTTGCGGTAGAGCAGCGTGGTGCGCGTACGCTCGCTCGTGCCGAGGAGCCGAATGCAATCGGGCTCGGCATAGCGCTGCCAGGCGTCGGTGACGTGCTTGCCGCTGAAGAACAACACGCCAGGCCCACCTGAGTAGCCGATGTGATCGGGGTCGTCGGGACCGAGCTTGCCGAAGTACAAGACGCCCTCGACCAACTTGCCGTGAAAGGTGCGCTCGTGCGCGGGGCGGCCTTGGAAGGTGACGTTCGTCTGTCGATAGCTCTCCCCATCGAAGCTCACGTAGACCAGGTTGTCCCAGGGTGAAGCGCCAGGCGTGCCGCTCAGCGCGTCCTCGGCCAAGGGCTCTCCCGAGGGCGAGAACGCTTCGCAGTGGTCGTGCCACACACCGCACATCAGCGTGAGGTTGTGTCCGACCGATCCGACGGGAAAAACCTTGGCCATGGCGCGCGCCTCACTTCGTTCCGAATAGGGCTTGCCCCGCGCCCGTGGCGAGCATCTTCGCCACCTCGAGCCGGCCACGCTCTGCAGGAAACGCCTGCACGAGCCCCATGGCGGTGTCGCGCAGACCGCGCGCGTAGGGCAGCTTGTTGTCGGTGCCGCTCGTGCCGCACATCTTGAGCGCCGTCTGCGCCACGCGGAAGCAGGCCTCGGCCACCTCGCCCTTGCACAAGCGCCACTGCATCACGACGCGCTCTTTCGGCAGAATCGGCTGCTCGGCCGACTCGAGCTCGAGCTGACGACGCAGCCACAGGTAGGCCGTCTCGAGGTCGACGGTCATGCGCCCGATCAGCTCCTGATGCATGGGGCTCATGGCGATCGACTCGCCCGTGTCGCCAAACTTCTGGCTCGTCACCTGCGTCATCGCGGCGTCGTACACGGCCTGGGCCGCGCCGAGATAGCACGCCGTGCCGGCGAGCTGATTGCCCACGAACGAGCCGCGGCTCATCTGCATCATCTTCACGAACGCACCCGGCAGCGCCAGCGCCTCCTCGGAAGCGACGAAGACGTTCTCGAGGATCAGGCCGTGGGTGGCCGAGGCGCGCATGCCCACCGCGTCCCACTTCGCGCGCTCTCTCACGCCCTTCGCGTCGCGGTCGATGAAAAACACCGCGAGGCCCTCGGCGGTTTCATGCCCCTCGAGCTTGGCCGTGACGAGGTACTGATCGGCGACGCCCGTCGCGCAGCCGAAGGACTTCACACCATTGATCAGGAAGCCGCCATCGGTCTTCTTGGCCTCGGTGGAGATGGTCACCGCCGCCTTCGCGCTCTTGTTCGACTCACTGGCGAAGTTGGCGAGCCACTTGCCCTCCTTGCCCATGCGCGTGAGCACCTTCTCGGCGAAGGGACGCACGATCTTCTCCTCGTCCTTCGAGAACAGGCCCGCCTCGAGCGCCTCGAGCGCGAGCAGCCCGCGCGACGCGCTCGAGCAATGGAAGAAGTAAGACAGCGCCGTCGACGGACAGGCCGCGCCCATGGCGAACGTGGCGGCGGCCATGTCGCGCAAGCCGCCACCGAGCCCGCCGTACTGCTTGGGGATGATCAGACCGAGCAGCCCTGCATCGCTGAGCGTCTTGACGTGGGGCATGTGAAACTCGCCCGAGATGTCCGAGGCCTGCGCGTGCTTGCGCAACTCGGGCAACACGCTCTCGACCCGCGCCGCGCGCGCTTTTTCGTCGGCGGTCATGCGCTCGACGAGGAGCTCCCCGGTCAACCTTTCGTCCGTGCGTGTCTCCGTCATGCGATCTCACTTTTGTTCGAAGGTCTGAATCAGTGGCCCTCGCAGCTCTGAGAGCAATGCCTCGCGAGCCTGGGGCAAGCCTTTGACGTGGGCGTCGAGGAAGCTGCCGACGAGCGCGCGCAGCACGCCGCGTAGGGCGTCTTCGTCCGCGGTAGGCGGCCTGTCCAAGAACGCGCGGCCCGCCGTTGGATCGGACGGGTGCACCACGGTGAAGTGGTTTGCGCCGCGCAGGATCGCCATGTAGCGATCGCCGCTCGCGCCCGAGATGGCTTCGACGAAGGTGCGGCGAATCGGCGTGTCGGGCTCGCTCTCGGTGCCATAGCGCACGGCGCTCGACACGATCACGCCATCTTCGCTGCCGCCGAGGAGCAACATAGGCATGTCGGCGCTGACCGGAAGGATCGTCTCCGGCGCGAAACCGAGGGCGGTCGACGCGGCCGTGTGCGCACCGTAGGAGAAGGCTGCGCGCACGCCCGGGAAGTAGCGCGTGTCAGCGCTGTGCAGCGCGACGCTGCCGCCGCCCGAGTGCCCGCCGAGGGCGATGCGCGAGAGATCGAGCATGCCCGCGAGCGGACCCTCGCCCACGTTCTCCTGCGCGAGCGCCGCGAGGATGGGCGCCACCGCAGACGCCGTGGGACCTGTGCCGTAGGTGTCGGGCCTGCAGAAGGCGAGGTCCATGCCGGGCGTCAGCGCGACGACCCCAGGCAGCGTCTCGGCCACCCAGCTCACCGTGACCGCGACGTAGCCGCGGCGCACGAGGTCGAGCAAGAGCCACTGATAACGCTGCGGGTCGCAATTGACCCCGTTCAGATGGATCACGATCGGATAGGGTGCATGCTCGGGATCGGCGTCGACGATTCCGAAGAAGCGCTCGCGATCGCTGCGGGTCAGCTTCGCCGGGTACAGCACGCTGAGCTGCAGCGTGTTGTACGGCGAGCCGCCCGTACCGGCCGCGGTCGCGAGGAAAAGTGTGCGGACGATACCCACCCGCCGTATCCCTCCGGGGAGGGCCGCGTCAAACCCACGAAAACACTATTGTTATACCGTGAGCCAACCCAGCCGAAAAAGCATTGACTGAGTGTACAGCTCTGTTTAGCGGTCGGTCAAGTCGCTAACTGATCGGTTAGATGATTTGACCTACTGGTTAGTAACTATCGCCTACGGGATCTCGCATTCGGCGTTATGATGAGTCGACAGCTCTTCACTCCAACCGAGAGGAAAGTGGCCAGTAGCGAGCTGCAGTTCCATGGCACCCCGCGTTTTCGGATCGTGTCGCGCATCGGCGTCGGCGCCATCGGCGAGCTTTACAAGGCCATGGACGAGACGCGCGGTACCTTCGTGGCCTTGCGCACCCTGCGCAACGTGCCGATCGACGCGGGCGATTCGCTAAAGCGCGACTTTCGCGCACTCAAGAACGTGCGCCATCCGAGTCTCGTCAGCCTGGGCGAGCTCGACTGCGTCGACGGCCTGTGGCTGTACACGATGGAGTTCGTCGAGGGCATCGCGCTACTCGACTACGTGCGCCCGGGCACCCAGTCGGAGAGCCTCGGCACGAGCACCACGAGCGAGCTCTCGGAGGTGCGCCTGCGCAGCGCCCTGAGCCAGATCGTGCGCGGCATCTCGGCGCTGCACCAGGCGGGACGCGTGCACGGCAACATCGAGCCCGATCACATTCGCATCACGGCCCAAGGACGCGTGGTGCTGCTCGAGTGCGACCTCGGACGTGCACGCCAGGATGGCGAAGACACCGAGCAACACCTCGTGAGCTCCCTGCCCTTCGTGGCGCCCGAGCGGCTCGAGGCCGCGCCGCCGACCCCCGCCTCCGACTGGTACAGCGTGGGTGCCGTGCTCTATCAGGCGCTCTGCGGCAGCTCCCCGTTCCCCGCGAGTGGCGCAGATCTCGTCGAGCAAAAGCAGAGTCGCGTCCCCGACCTGCCCCGCGCCGGCACCTATCCGAAGGACCTGAGCGAGCTGTGTCTCGAGCTTCTTGCCCTCGATCCGGATGCACGGCCCGAGTACGAAGAAATCCGCGAGCTACTCGGCATCAGCAGCGAAGCCGAAGCACGTGTCTCGCTCACCTTCTCGCTGCTCGGTGATGCGCCGCCCTTCGTCGGCCGAAAGCGCGAGCTCGGCCTCTTGGCCGAGGCCTTCGAGCGCACGCGCCACGGCGCCGTGTCGACGTTGTGTTTGTACGGCGAGGCGGGCCTCGGCAAGCGCACCCTCGCGGCGCAGCTCGCGCGCAAGCTGCGCAACGACTACCCCCATCTCGTGCAGCTCAATGGACGCGCCGATCCGGACGGGCCGCGCGCGTTCCGTGCCGTGTCGGGCCTGGTCGATGCACTGAGCCGCTATCTCGCGACCCAGGACACGAGCAGCGTGGCGACTCTGTTGCCGCCCGACGCGTGCCTTCTGCCGCGCCTCTTCCCCTCGATGTTGCGCGTGCCCTTGCCCGACGTCTCGGGACGCGTCCCGCAGGAGGCCCCGGCCGTGCGTCGCGCCGCAGTGCAGGCCCTGCGCACGCTGCTGCGCGACCTGTCCAAGCGGCATCCCTTGCTGATCGTGCTCGACGACGTGCAGTGGATCGACGCCGATGCCCTGAGCGTGCTCGAAGAGCTCATCCGCCCGCCCGATGCGCCCGACATGCTCTTGCTCTTGCTGGTGCACGGCGAGCTGCGCGGGGCCGACCCGCCCCTGAGAGCGTGGCTCGGGCGCCACGAAGACCAAATCACGCTGATGCGCCTACGCGAGCTCGGTGAGGCACCGACGCGTGAGCTGAGCGAGCGCCTGCTCGAATCGGGAGGGCTGCCCGATCCGAGCGCAGCCTCGACCCTCGCGGATCAGAGTCGGGGTCATCCGCTGCGACTCGACGCCCTGGCACGGCACTTTCTGCTGACGAACACCACCGCGCCGCCGCAGCTCACGCTCGACGACCTTTTGTGGGCTCGCGTCGAGCACCTGCCGCTCGATGCGCGTCAGCTCCTGATCACGCTGTGTCACGCGCGTGTTGCGCTACCGCTCGAGGTGGCGGCCGAAGCCGCGGGCCTCGCCGCGGAGGGCGTCGGACGACACGCCGCGGTGCTGCGCGTAGCGAACCTCGGACGCACGGTACGCGAGACCGACGGCGACCGGCTGGCCGCAAGCCACCCCGCGGTGCGCGATGCCGTGCTCGCGCGCGCCGACGTCGATCGCCCGAAGATGCACAGACAGATCGCGCTCGCGCTTTCGGGCTGGGCCAAGGCACCGCCCGACGTGCTCGCTACCCACTGGCGCGACGCGGGCAGCCTCGATCGCGCGGCGCGCGCGACCGCCCGTGCGGCCGACCTCTCGCGTGACAGCCTGGCCTTCGACGCGGCCGTGAAGCTGTACCAGGAGGCGCTGAGCTACGGTGACATCGAGCAAGACGAGGAGCGCCGCCTGCGCACCGAGCTCGCGCACGCCTACGCCAGCGCCGGCCAGAGCGAACGAGCAGCGCGCGCCTACATCGAAGCCGCACGCTACGCGAACCCAGCCGACTCCCTCGAGCTCGAACGCCGCGCCGCCCACCAGCTCTTGCGCACGGGCTACATCAACGATGGCCTGCGCACGGTCGAGAGCGTGCTCGAGCGGCTCGGCGTCAAGCTCCCGCTCTCTCCGACGCGCGCGCTAATGTCGCTGATGTTGCATCGTGCGCGCATCGCGGTGCGAGGCACGAGCTTCTCCGAGCGCGACGCCAGCCAAATCCCGCCGAACGACCTCATGCGTGCCGACATCCTCGGCTCCTTGGCGGCGGCGCTCGGCATGATCGACACCATCCGCGGTGCGGACGCCCAGACGCGCTACCTTCTGCTCGCGCTCAAGCTCGGTGATCCGCAGCGCGTGGCGCGCGCCCTCGCACTCGAAGCCGGCTACCAGGCCACCACCAGCGACCTGCACGGGCAGAGCTGGCTGAAAACCCTCGAGCGCGCCGAAGCCCTCGCGACGGCGACGCACGACTCCCAAGCGCGTGGCCTCGCGCTCACCGTCCGCTGCACGGCCACCTTCTTGGCCGGCTCCTGGCGCGAGAACGTGCGGGTGGCCACCGAGACCGAGCGAGTGCTCAGCACCGAGTGCACCGACGTCGACTGGGAGGTCGGCAACACGCGTGTCTTTCGGGCCGTGTCGTCCTGGTACCTCGGCGAGCTCAAGGCCAACGCAGAGCGCGTGAGCGAACAAGTGCGCGAGGCGCGCGAGCGCGGCGACCACTACACCTACACGAACCTGCGCATCGCCCTCGGTTACGTCGCGCTCTTGATGGGCAACGACCCCGCGCGCGCCCGCTCACTGCTCGACGAAGCCATCTCGTCCTGGAGCCACACCGGGTTCAACATGCAGCACTTCTTCCACCTGCTCGGCGTGACGCAGGTGGATCTCTACGCCCAGGCGGGCACCCCCTACACGCGCGTGATGGCGTTGTGGCCCGCCCTCACGCGCTCGTTTCTGCTGCGCGTATCGATGGTGGCCTACACGATGCGCCACCTGCGCGCGCGCGCGGCCATCTGCCAAGCAGCCACCGATCCCGGGCAGCGCGAGCTGCTCCTCAAAGATGCCGACGATTCTGGCGCCAAGCTTTCAGACGCACGCATCGCCTACGCCGCAGGCTTTGGCCACGCCGTGCGCGCGGGCGTCGATGCAGCGCGCGGCGATCTCGATCGCGCCGCGCAGCGCCTCGAACGCGCGGAGGCCGCGTTCTACGAAAGCGACATGACGCTGTACGCGGCAGCCACCCGCTACCAGCTTGGACGACTGCGCGGCGGCGAACGCGGCGAGGAGCTCAGAAGTCGCGCGGCCGAATGGTTCGAGGCCCAAGGCGTGAGAAAGCCCCAGCGCTTCGTGGCGATGCTGTTGCCAGGCTTCGAAGGGGTGCGCCTCGCGTAGCCTTACGAGGCTTTCATCTCCAACTATCGAGCGGCACGGCATAGGTGCGAGTCAGCGTGTCAGGGCATGCTTCCGTCAGCCCCATCTGCGGGCAGCGAGTCGT
>CAYNOM010000205.1:0-8226 GCA_964398415.1 uncultured Polyangiales bacterium
GCTTTCGCAAAGACCTCTTCTTCCGGCTCGACGTGCTGCGGCTGCGCCTGCCGCCTCTTCGCGAGCGGGGCTCGGACATCATCTCGATCGCCCACGCGGCCCTGGCCAAGTTGTGCGAACGCACCGGCGCGCGCGCTGACCCACTCTCGCCCGACGTCGCGCGACTGCTGCTCAGCTACGCGTGGCCCGGCAACGTCCGTGAGCTCGAAAACTGCCTGGAGCGCGCGCTGGTTTACGCCGGCTCGACGCGCATCGGCGTAGAGCACCTACCACCGCGCCTGCAGCAGCCAGAGCAAAGAGCCCCCGAGTGGGACGACCTCCCGCTCACGGCGATGCCGTTCGTGGCAGCCAACGACGGCTTGATTACGCTCGACGAGCTCGAACGCCGCTACATCGAGCGCGTGTTGCAGGTCGTGAAGGGCAACCGTACGGAAGCCGCGAAAGTGCTCGGCGTCAACCGCACCACCCTGTACCGCAAGCTGCTTCGCTACGGACACGAGAGCTGACCCGCGCGTCACTCGGCCGCGGCGAGCCCAGATGACGTATCACGCAGCAGGGCCAGCAGGGCGTCGGCCGGCTGCGGGCGCGCAAACAGGTAGCCCTGGCCGAGCCCACAACCAACCTCGATCAAGCGCGCGCGCTGCGCCTCGGTTTCCACACCCTCGGCGACGATCTCCACGCCAAGCGAGTGGCCCAGCTTGACGGTGGCCTCGACGATGGCCCCCACGCGTGGGTCGACGAGCATGCGATCGACGAACTGACGGTCGATCTTGAGACAATGAAAAGGGAAGCGCGCCAGGTACGACAAGGACGAGTAGCCCGTGCCGAAGTCGTCGATGGCGAGCCGTACGCCGAGCGCCGCGATCTCCTCGAGCAAGCCGGGCGCGCTGGGATTGTCGAGGAGCACGCTCTCCGTGATCTCGAGCTCGAGCCAAGCGCCATCGGTGCCGGAGACAAGCTCGTGCACGACTTCGATAAAGCGCCGATCGCGAAGCTGCCGCGAGGACACGTTGACGCTGACACGCAGCGGACGTGCCGTATCCGCCTGCCATTGCTCGAAGGGCCCTACGACCTGTCGCAACACCCACTCGCCCACCGGCAAGATGAGCCCGCTCTCCTCGAGCAGCGGGATGAACTCCATGGGCGAGACGCCCTGACCCGCGCGATCCGAGAAGCGCAGCAAGGCCTCCGCACCGATCATGGCGCCTGAGCGGAGCTCGACTTGCGGTTGAAAGTGAACCTGAAAGGCTTCGTCCTGCACGCCCCGCTCGAGGTCATCCCTGAGCCGGATGCGACGCTGCATGCGCTGGTGCTCCGCGGCGTCGTAGAACCCTAGCCCACCCTCGTCCGGTTTTGCCCGACGCGTCGCCGCCAGCGCGTGCCCCAGCAGTGCCTCCCCCGACTCCCCATCATCGGGGGCAAAGGCCACGCCCATATCGGCCGAGAGCACGATGCGCTCATCGCGACGCACGAAGGGTGTAGCGAGCGCGCTGCGCACGCGATGGGCGATGCCGAGGATCGCGTCGTAGCAAGCCGACCCCGTCACCGCGATCGCAAACCCGCCATCGGAGACGCGCGCCAAGAGGTCACGCGCACGGATGCTGTCGAGCAGGCGCCGCGACACCTCCTGCATGATGCGATCAGCCTCGGCATAGCCCAGGCGCGCGATCACCCCGCGGAACTCGACCAGATCGACGTACAGAAGGCCCACGGAGCGGCCCTGGCTTCGCGCCACCTCAATCGCCTCCTCGAGGTACTCGCACAGATGCTGCTTGCTGTAAGCACCCGTCAACACGTCGTGATGGGCGACATAACGCAGGCGCTCTTCGACACGCTTGCGCTCCACCGCGTAGCGCACCGAGCGGCGAATCATCGCCTCGTCTACGCTGCCGCGAGACAGGTAATCCTGCGCTCCGTCCTGCAAGGCCTCGGCGAACGCATTCTCGTCTTCCTCGTCGGACAAGACGACGATGGCGGCCTTGGGTGCAGCGTCTCGTAGTGCGGGCAGCGCGCTCAATGCGGCCCGGTCGATGACGATGGCCGCCGGCGCGAGGTGCTTGAACAACGCGCTCGCCTCCTCGACCGATCCGCAGCAGCGCACATCGTAGTTGGCGTGATCGATCGCGAGCGCGCTCTGAACGAGCGCCCGGCACGAAGGCCGCTCGTCGATGACCACGACGACGGGCCTAGCGTCGAGCCAGGGAGACTCGGAGACCACGATCTCCTGGGCGGCGCGCAGCGCGCTCGCGATCTCGCCATACAGCAGGTCGTCGTCCCAGGGCTTTCGAACCACGCGCGGTGCGCCTCGAAGCGACAGCGTGGCTGGCCACGTCTCGGGCGACGCGCCGGTGACGATCAGGCACCTCGTCTGCGGATGGGCAGCACCGATGCGCGTCGCCACGCTCGCGCCATCGATGTCCGGCAGCAAGAGATCCGACACCACGAGCGCATAGGGGATCTCGAGCGCCATCTGTAGGGCTTGCTCGCCGCGCTCACAGCAATCGACGATCACGCCTCTCGCCCGCATGCTCCGCGCGAATGCGCGACTGACCACCTGATCGTCGTCGACGAAAAGAACACGCGCTCGGACACTCGGTTCTAAAGCTCTCATCTCACGAGTCTCCACGTTCCACGTTCTGCCACCACACCCTCGATCCTCCAGGATTTCTCAGCGGTATGCCATCCCTTCATTTGCCCATGTCTGTTCGAACGCACTCACGTCCTATTCTGCATCACCTTACTTATTGCGATTTTCGTCGGTTACAGGAGGCGTGCGAGCGCTGCGCGATCGGGCGATCGCACCATCGCCTCGTCCTTGGCGATGACGGCTCCACGCACGAGCTCTGCGAGTGAGTCGTTCAGTGTTCTCATGCCCATCCCCTTCGACGTCTGCATCGCGGAGGCGATCTGATGCGTCTTTCCCTCACGAATGAGGCTCGACACCGCGGGCGTCACGAGCAAGAGCTCGTGCGCGGCGACGCGACCGCCATCGAGTCGTCGACACAGGGTCTGGGACAAGACCGCCTTCAAGCCCTCCGCCAACATGACCCGTATCTGTTCCTGCCGTTCGCCGGGAAACTGATCGATGAGGCGGTCGACCGTGCTCGCCGCCGTATTCGTATGCAACGTCCCGAACACCAAGTGTCCCGTCTCGGCGGTCTCGATCGCGATGGCTGCCGTCTCCAGATCGCGCAGCTCCCCGATCAAGAGCACATCCGGATCCTCGCGTAGGGCCGCCCGCAGGGCTCGCTTGAAGGCGGTCGTGTGCACGCCCACCTCACGCTGATTCACCAGGCAGCGCTGGCTGTGGTGAACGAACTCGATCGGGTCCTCGAGCGTGATGATGTGCTCTTCGCGCTCTCGGTTGATCGCGTCGATCAACGCGGCCAAGGTGGTGGACTTGCCGCTGCCCGTCGGCCCTGTGACGAGCACGAGCCCCTTCTTCAGCTCGGCAAGGCTCTTGACCGCCTCTGGCAAGCCGAGCTCGTCGAGCTTCGGCATCCGCTCTGGAATGACCCGCGCCACGAGGCCCGGTCCAAGCCGGTCGCGAAAGAGGTTCAACCGAAAGCGACCGACCTTGGGCATCTCCCAAGCCAGGTCGGTGTCGTGCTCCCCCTCGAACTGCTCCCTCACGCGCGGTGTGAGGAGGGGCTCGATGAGCCGCGAGACCTCCTGAGACGACAGCTCGGCGACCCCACTGAGGGGTCGTACCGCACCCTGCACGCGCATTCTGGGAACGTGCTCCGACGAGAGATGGAGATCTGAGCCTCCTTCGCTGACGAGCTGCAAGAGCAGCGCCTCGAGGCTCAGCGGCGGAGGCGCTGGGTCCGTGCGCTTCGCCTCGCTCTCGGCATGCGCGCCGGGCTCTTCGGCGAGCTTGGGCGCGCGCGGTGCACGCGGCTCGAGCACCACGGCCGCCTGAGGAAACGGCGAGGTGAGCAGGTGAGGAAACTCGGACGTCATCGCCTCGCCCCGGAACGTGGCGCGCGTGTCGAGATGCCAGTCCGCGACGTGCACCATCACGCGCGAGAGAAGGCGCGCCGTGTAGCCGAAGCGCAGCTCGTCCCGCGATTCGAGCAGCGACAGCGCCTCTTCGTTCAGAATCTCCCCTAGCAAGAAGCGAATCTCAGCCGCGGTGAGCGCGCGGTCGACGATCACCTCGACCTGCTCCTGAATCACGAGGCAGGGCTTGAGGCCGGTACGCAACCTCAGCTCGGCATCAGGGTGCTCGAGCATGCGCTGCAAGAGTCGATCGAGCTGCGCCACCTCATCCCTCCCCTTCGACTTCACGCACCGCGCGCACGAAGCGCCGATTGATGGCAAACGAGCCCTGACGATTTCTCAGCTCGACGAACGGCCCCTCGTGCTCCGCGTTCATCACATCGAGCACCCGTCGCATCGCAGCTGGCATGGAGAGCGACACCACCTCCCCAGAGAGCGCGTCACCCCCATCGAGCTCCACGCACACCGAATGCATCGTCGCCCCTTCGGGTAGGGGAGGAGAGCTCTCGCCCACCCTGCATGCGTAGCGAATCTGAACCTTACCCACGAGCAGCGTCTTCCCTCCCACCCGCAGGGGGACGAACGAGTCGCGGTCATTCAGCCTGTCGCACAGGGTCTCGACGCCCGAGGCCACCACGACGCTTGGACGAAGAAACATCTCTCCCTCTCGATAGTCCCCTCGCCCGAGACACATGCGCACGGACACCACCTCGGTCTCCACCCGATAGATACTCGTCAAGGCGATCCTCCTCGTACTGCGATCGTACCAACTCCAAGGTTCACGAACAGCTCAAGCTTTGCGAACAGCACACGACCGCAACCTAGGTACCGTGCGACAAACCTTGGTCTATCGAGACACATGCGGCCTTACGCGAGCGCACGAAGACACTCAGCATTGTTCGTTCTTCATGACTGGCACTCTCCTCGCATTGTCATCGCTCAGGAGGATGACGACGATGACGCAAGCCACCGCCGAAGCTCAGCAGGAGATTGCCCCGACCAGGAGTGCCTTTCCGCGCACGGTCATGCTCCTTGCCCACGGCCTCGACGACGTCAGGCATTTGCGTGAGGCGCTGCAGGAGCAGGGCTTTCTCGTCCTCGTTCGGGAACAACTGAGCGGTTTGCTCGACGACATCGAGGCGCTTCAGCCCGATGCGCTCATCTTCGACCCAGCCTCGCCCCAGGTGGCCTTCGTCGCGCGCATGATGCGGCGCCACTTTGCCGATCTCCATCAAGTCGCGGTGACGCGAGCGAGCGCGCCCGTGCGGCGTGGGCCTGAGGGCCCAGACCTCGTGCTCCCCAGCACAAACGCCAGGATCGTGGCAGCGCAGGTCCGCCGCTGGGCGCGCTACGTGTAGGCGCGTCGGCTCAGCCAGGCCTTCGAGGCAGCTCGACCTCGAGCCGCGCACCCTGAAGCTTACCGGCGCACGCCCGTGCACTGCCCCCATGAGCCTGGGCCACGAGCTGCACGAACGCGAGGCCGAGGCCACGCCCGCGTCGCCCCGCGCTGCGGTCGGCTTCACGATCGAGGCGCTCATAGCGCTCGAACACACGCTCGCGATCGCCTTCGGGAATTCCGGGCCCATCGTCCTCGACGAACAGCAAGACTCTTGCGTCTCCCAGCTCGAGACCAACCCGCACGCGTCCACGCTTAGGCGTGTAGCGCAGCGCATTGTCGAGCAGGTTCTCGATGACGCGGCGCAAGAGATCACGATCCGCCTCGAGCACCACCTCCTCGTCGGGCAGGCACAGCTCCACCTCGGCCTGCCGCTCGTGGGCGCGGCGACGCGTGATCTCGACGGCCTCGCGTAGCAGCTCACCGAGCGAGAGGCGCACGAGGACGGGAGAAAGACCCGTCTCGTCACCGCGGAATACGTCGAGCATGTTGTGCACCATGCGCAGTAGGTTCTCGGCGGCACGGTCTATCGACGCTGCACACTGCCTGACATCGTCATCCATCTCGGATGCCTGCCCGAGAAAGCTGGCGTTGGTGGCGATGGAAGCTAGGGGATTTTTGAGATCGTGCACGATCATCTCGATCAGCGAATCCTTCTGGCGCTGAAGGCGGACGAGGGCGTCGCGCTCGTGGCGCAGAAGGTCGTTGCTTTCGGTCAGGTCTCGCTGCACCGAGCGCAAGAGGAGAAGCCCGCGTATTCGCAGCACGAGCTCGGCACCGTGTACGGGCTTCATCAAGAAGTCATCGACGCCCGCATTGAGCGCAGCGCGATGGGCACCGACGTGACCTGCGTGACTGAGGAGAAGCACGGGCAGATCCGTCGGCCATGGCGCCTCGCGCAGCTTCTCGCAAATCGAAGACAGCTCGCCTGCATTCAAGGGCGCGTCTACGACGGCGATATCGCAGGCGGAGCGGGATGACGCCTCGCGCAGGGCAGCCACATCTGCACCGGACACCACCCCGTAGCCCTCGGCCTGCAGCAAAGCTCGAATGGCCTCTGCGGTATCGGGATCGGCCTCGAGCAGAGCTACCGTCTGTTCGCTCACGCACCCTCCTCATGTCCGTCTGCTGGCAATGACCTGAGCATGCCAGCTTGCCGTAGACCTGCAAAGAGTGGCGGGGTCGACACGGTTCGTCGATTTCGACACCCCCTTGGTCTAACTGGACCAATCCTCGATTCTCTTTTGCCGTGAGACGATCGCGCAGTGAGAGGTTGTCTCTCGGGTGTTGGAGGAGCGCGACGCTGGTGCGGTCATTGCAGTGCTGTTCTGCGAGAGATCCGGGGGAAGCATGACGGTTCTGATCATCGGACACGCGACATACACGAAGGGTCGAGCGTTACGCGAGGCCGTGGAGAACAGCGGGATGGAGCCGCACTGGCTCGAGTCTCCTTCGCTGCTCGAGTGTATGGACGAGAGCCTGGTTCCGCAGTGTGTGCTAGCAACACCAAGCGGTATTCCGGAGCTGAATCGCAGCCTGAGGCAGCGGGCGGAGAGCAGCAGCACGCCGCTCGTCGCGTTGGTCGAGCGTCTCTCGGGCCAGCAGATCCTCGACCTCTACGCCATGGGTGCGGACGACGTGGTCGCGTCCCACGACCTCGGAGGTCTGACGCGACGCCTGTCTGCGCTTTCGTCCTTCGACCCCAAGGCACGCACGGCCCTGACCAAGGGCAACTGCCTGCTCGCGCTGCCCAATCTATACAGGCGTCAGCTCCTCGGTCGCGTGCTGCGCCAGGCGGGCTTCGACGTCTCGTTCGCAGCCGATGCGCGCGAAGCCCAGCGCATCGCCGAAGAGCAGCCGCCCAAGGTGGTGGTGGCCGCGGAGGATCTTCCGCCCGAAGGAGGCGGCGCAGCCCTGCGCGCCCTTGCCAAAGACTGGCTCGGAGCGATGCCGGCGGTGTTTCTGGCCTCCGCTGAGGCAAGCGAGCTCAGCGCATCGGGTTGGCCCGTGGTGCGAGCCGACGCACCTCCCGACGATCTGTTGTTCGTGTTGAACGAGCTGCTCGCACCGCGCGAGCTCGTGGAGTCGCGCGCCTCGCGGCGACTTCTGTGCACGACGCCGTGCACCTTCCGCGCGGCGGGCGAGCTCGAGCCGCGTCTCGGCATCACCTACAACATCAGCCGCGAGGGCCTCTACGTGCGTACCTTCGACGCGCCCACGCGCGGGCCCGTCTGGCTCGAGCTGAGGCCTCCTCGTTCGGCGACCGCATGTCACCTGCGGGGCGAGGTGGTCTGGATCCGTGCGCTCGCCACGGGAGCCCACGGCGCGGCTCCGCCGGGGTTTGGCGTTCGCCTCTCCCTGGAGGAGAGTCCAACGCTCGACTTCGCCCTGTACGAGAAGGCCTACGAGGCACTCTTGGACGCGGTACCGGAGTACGGACGATATGGCTGACGAGATGCGTAAGGTCGATGCACCGAGCTGGTTCGATCCGGACAGGGAGCCGAACACGGAGACCCCCACCGCCCTGCGCTCGACCCAAGCGCTCGACAAGGTCGAGCAGGTCGAAGAGCGCCTCGTGCACGTGCTGCACATTCTCGACGGGGCGCGCTCCGGCGAGTTTGTCACGATCGAGGGGCGTCCGGTCGTCGTGGGGCGACAGTCCGACTGCGCCCTCGCGCTCAAGGACGACAGCGTGTCGCGAAATCACGCCAGGTTCGAGCTGCGCGATGACTGCGTCTGGGTCTCCGATCTCGGCAGTCGCAACGGGACTTGGGTCAACGGCATTCGCACCCTGACGCAGGTTCCGCTGAGCACCGCGGACCGAATCT
>CAYNOM010000205.1:8236-9369 GCA_964398415.1 uncultured Polyangiales bacterium
CGGGTTCGCCTCAGGTACTCGCGCGAGGAGCAGGCGACCCTCGACCGCATGCGCGAGCTGCTCGCCGCGGTGGCACGGGATCACCTGACCGGCCTGTACAACCGACGCTACTTCGAACACCGCTTTGGGGCCGAGGTGGCCTACTGCGCGCGTCACCGCTCGCCGCTCGCCCTGCTCGCCATCGACGCCGACCATTTCAAGTCGGTGAACGACCGCTACGGGCATCCCACCGGCGATCAGGCGTTGCGTGCCATCGCGGTTGCGCTCTCCACGGGGGTGCGCGCCGAGGATGTGGTGTGTCGCATCGGCGGAGAGGAGTTCATGGTGATGGCGCGGGGTACCGACGCCAAGGGTGCCAAAGCTCTGGCCGAGCGCCTGCTGCAGCGCGTGCGCGAGATCCGCCTCCCCGTCAACGGCAGCGAGCTGCGCCTTACCATCAGCATCGGCGTGACGAGCGTCGACCCCTCGGGCGCGCGCGCCGTGCCCGATCATTACGTGCGCCAGGCAGACCAGGCGCTGTTTCTCGCCAAGCGTATGGGTCGAAACCAGGTGCAAGTGCTCATGACGGGCGGCGTGCGCTGAAAGCTCAGGCTTGACGCAGGAGGGGCTCCGTTCCGACGATCCCCACCGCCCGGCACTTCTTCGCGAAGTGCGCGCGCTCGAGCCCCAAGGCGCGCGCCGCGGCGCTCTTGTTGCCGTTGAACGCGCGGATCGCCGACTCGAGGATCTGGCGTTCGGCCGCACGCACCCGATCACGGTAGCTCGTGCCCGGCTCGAAGCTCGTCGGCAGCGGTTCGACGTCGTTCGCGACATGTTGGAGTCCACGCTCGGGCGACCTGACGGATCGCTTCACGTCCTCCCCGCGGATCTGAGGGCCGCTCGAAAGAATGAGCAGGCGCTCGATCATGTTGCCGAGCTCGCGAACGTTGCCTGGGAAGGGTAGCTTCGAGAGCGCGTCGAGTGCGTCCGCGCTGAAGTCGACACTCGCGCCGCCGCTTTTCTTGCACGCGCGCTTGAGGAGCACCCGTGCGAGCTCGGGAATGTCACCGTGCCGATCGCGTAGGGGTGGCATGCGCACGCGAACGACGTCGAGGCGGTAGTAGAGGTCCTCGCGGAACTCTCCCTTGTGCACC
>CAYNOM010000206.1:0-4377 GCA_964398415.1 uncultured Polyangiales bacterium
GCCCCAAAGCAAACCATGACATCTGCGCCATGGGGTCTGGCTCAGCCGCGACCTGAGTTCACAGTGCAGGCGCCCCTGCGGAGGCCAAAGCCCCCTCGGAGGTCAGCGAGCCGACAAGGGCAGACGGCTCGCGAAAGCTCAGCCGACGCCGCGCTGCACGTGAGACAGCACCGTGGGGAGAGCCGACGCAACCTCGCTTGCGAGAAGGCCTCTGTCTGCTTGCGCGGCGTGCTCACCTGCGAGGCCATGAAGCATGACAGCGGCTGAAGCTGCATCGAACGCGTCGTGCTCGACCAACAACGCAGCGACGATTCCGGACAGCACATCGCCCGTACCCGCGACACCCAATGCGGGTGTGCCGGCCGCGCACACGCGCAGGCGGCCGTCTGGCGCTGCGATCACGGTGCGCGCGCCCTTCAACACCACCACCTGTGCGCTGCGTAAGGCGAGCTCCTGCGCCGCCCCATAGCGATCGGCCTGAACCTCGGCCGTGGTGCAGCCGAGCAAGCGCGACGCTTCGCCCGGATGCGGCGTGAGCACGCGGGGCGCGCGCGCCTCACACAGCGAGGAGAGCTGGGCTGACAGATGGGTGAGCGCATCGGCATCGAGCACCGTCGGGACGGGCAACGCGAGCGCGAGCTCGACGGCGAGCTGCTTCGCTGCCTCGTCGAGGCCGAGGCCAGGCCCGAGCACGGCGGAGGACTTGCCTTGCGCGAGGGCGAGCGCGGACGCGGCGCAGCCTGCACCCGAAGCGAGCTCTGCCGTCATCACCTCGAGCACCTTCTGATCGAGCGCGCGGCGCGCCTCGCTAGACGTCGCCACCGTGACGAGCCCGGCGCCTGCTCGCAGGGCACCGAGCGCACACAACAGCGCTGCGCCCGTTTTTCCAGGCGAGCCCGCCACGGCGAGCACATGGCCGTTCGTGCCTTTGTGGGCGTCCTTGGGCCGCGGCGGCAACGCGCAGCGTAGATCGTGGGGCTCGAGCAGCGCACACGCGCTCTCGCGTGGCGTAGGCACGCCGATCGGAACGCAACGCACCTCGCCCGCATGACTGACGCCGGGGTGTTGATGAAGCCCGCGCTTGTGCGCCGCAAAGGTGGCCGTGGTCGTTGCGCGCACCGCGATACCGAGCACCTGGCCACTGTTGGCGTCGATGCCACTCGGTAAATCGAGGGCAAAACAAGCGGCGTCCGAGCCATTGATCGCCTCGACGGCCCGCGCGAACACCCCGCGGATCTCGCGATCGAGGCCCGTGCCAAACAGGCCGTCGACGAGCAGCGTGGCGCCCCGCAACGCGTCGATGAGGCGCGGCATGCCCGTGTCGTCGGCCACGAGCTCGAGGGGCACCCCGAGCCGCAGGAGGGCCTCGAGATTGACCTTGGCATCCCCTACGATGCGCTCGCGCGGACCCACGAGCACACACTGCGCGGCGATGCCTGCCTGGAGCAGGTGACGCGCCACCACCCAGGCGTCGCCACCGTTCTGGCCCACCCCGCCGAGGATCACGACCTTCTCGAGCTGCCCCGAAACCCGTTCGAGCAGCAGGCGCGTCGCGCCCGCGCCTGCGTTTTCCATCAGCACGAGCCCGGGCACGCCTAGCTTTTCGATGGCGTGCTGATCGAGCGCGCGCACGGCTTCGCGCGTGAGCAAGGGGATCATCGCGGGTATCTCTCAACCTGTATAGCGCTCCGCGAGCAGCTCGCCGAGCGCGTCGCGGACACTCGACGCCTCGTAACCGTAGCGCTCGCACATGCGCGCGTAGGCGCCTCGCGCGAGCGCGGTACGCTCTGCTTCGAGCCCGTGATCTTCTTCTTTGGCGAGCAACTTGAGGATGTCGTGGCCGATCTCCCGCAGCTGCTTCTTGCGCTCGCTGAAGTAGGCCTCCTTCAGGCGCCCGAGCTGCCGACTGAAGATCATGCCGTAGTTGACCTTGGCCCCCGGATGGTCGATGGCGTGTCCCGCGATCTGGTTGATCAAGCCGCGACGGAAGGCCTCGATGTCGCCCTGGGCGCCGAGCGTTTGCTCCACGCTCGACATCATCTCGGTGTCGGGCTCCTCGGTGACTCCCGTCATGCGGTTGTAGACGCGCTCGTGCTTGATCCAGTGCGACACGTGGGTGATGTAGCGGTCGAACAGCTCGCCGTAGCGCGCCTCCTCGACGAGCCCCGTGGAGTCGCGAAACTCCACGTCGACCCGGGCGAGCCAGCGCTCCCGCACCTGGGCGATGAAGCCCACGTGATCGTGATAGCCGCCCGAGGGGCTCTCACGCAGAAAGCCGTAATCGCCGCCCTTGCACAGC
This sequence comes from uncultured Polyangiales bacterium, assembly GCA_964398415.1. Taxonomy (GTDB): domain Bacteria; phylum Myxococcota_A; class Polyangia; order Polyangiales; family DASUME01; genus DASUME01. The sequence continues at coordinate 2,300 of CAYNOM010000206.1, forward strand.
GCCTTGATCGCCTCGAGCACGGCGAGCGGCGAGACGCAGGCGAAGTCGGGGTGCTGCGCTGCATCGAGGAGCAGCGTACGCATCTCGCGCGGCGAGGCGCCCGTCAGCCCCTCGTACAGCGGCCCTTGCTCGCCCTGACGCACGATCTCGTCGATGCCGTGCAGAAGTCGCAAGCTGTCGTCGGCACCGAGGCGCTTGGGCGCGAGCCCCTCCGCGTAAAGCTCGGCCTTCTCGAGCGCAGACAGCTCGGCCGCCAGCTTTCCGAGCGTGCGATCGGTGAAGCCATCGGGATCTGCGCGGCGCAGGCGCGACAGCACCGCCCACAGCGCGGCGACATAGGTCGCGTGGGGTGCCACGTGCCGCCTCACCTGCGACGCAACCTGGGCGTCGTAGATCGACTGCTCTTGGCGGTAATCGCGCAGGTAGGGCACGCGGATGAGCTGGATGCGCCCGCGGAAGGAGTGGTAGTCGGGATGCTCCTTGAACGCGCTCAAGTGCAGCTCGTTCGAGCTCGCCAGCATCACCGCGTTGATCGGCAACGTCGACAGGGGCAACGACACCTCGCCGGTTTCGATGGCGAGAAGCAGGTACTTCCAAGCGTCGAGGGGACGCTTGAGCAGATCGCTGTACTCGATGAGGCCCCCCGAGGCGTCGACGAGCTCGCCATAGGGCTCGAACAGGGTGAGCGAGCTGAGCGACGCGGGCAGCGCCGCAAGCGAGGTGTCTGCCGTGATTTGGCGCTCGCTTGCGTCGACGGCCATCTGGGGCCCGATGGTGACGGCGCCCACGCGGTAGCGGCGAGACATCGTGTAGCGCTCGACTTGCACGTGCGCGAGCACGCGCGCCAAGTCGCCGCGATAGGCCGTGAGCAGCGCCTCGAAGATCTGGCGGTTTTTCTGGCCGAGCTGACCGCGCGCGATCCAGCTCGGCGGGGCATCGGGCTTGTCGATCTCGGCATAGGCTTGCTGCACGAGCGCCTGGCGCTCACGCAACGGCACGAGCAGTAGCGGATGCTCCCGCAGCGGACTTCGCATCTTGACGTCGATGCGGCCCTCGGGAAGGTGGGCGTAGGTATCGCCGGGACGCGGCCCTTCGTCGCGCGAGCCAAAGCCGATGGTCTTGCCATCGGTGCCGCGCGGGAAGATCCACGAAAAGCGGTACAGCGCTCCATCGGGCTGCTTCGAGTAGTGCTCGAGGGCGCGCATCACGCACAGCGCAAAGGTGCTCTTCGCGCTGCCGTTCGGCCCGTGCAACAGCACCAGGCGATTGGCCCTGCCCTCGCGCACGAAGTTCGACAAGGCGCGGTAGAACGCCCGCTGGATGTGCTCGTGCCCCACCAGGTAGTCGTGGGAGGTGAGGCCCTCGTCGCGCTCGAATTCGAGGTCGAACAGCCGGAAGCGCTGCACCTTGCCGCGCGCGTGCGAGACCTCGTAGCTCCCGTAGAAATCGAAACAGTCGCGGAGGTAGCGTGCGGCGTCGCGCGTGTGTCGCCACGGATGGGCGGCGAACTCATCGAGATACTCGCCGAACGACAGCACCCGTTTGTCGGCTTCGAAACGCTCCTTGACGCGGGCGCCGATGCGCTCGAGCTCACCCTTCAGGTCGGCCATGCCGAGATCTTACGCGTTCTCGCTCGGCCTTGGCGCATTTTCCCACGCGTCAGTCGACCTTGAGACTCAGCGCCAGGGTGCGCTCATCGGGGACGCACGTCTCCTCCGTGCACACGGCAAAATCGACCTTGGCCTCGATACCATGGGCGCCCTTGGGGGCGGAGAAGGCCACGTCGAAGCGGGCCGCGCGCTCGTCAAACGCGGTCGCATCGGGCTTACCCAGCGAGGGCTTCTGGAGCTTGAGCCCGTCGGGCCCCTTGAGGTCGACGCGGATCGGATAATCTTGGTTGACGTGATAGCCGCCCTGGGCTGTGAGCACGACGCGAAACTTGCCCTCTTGCTCGGCCGCGTAGTTGGGCTCGGCCTCGAGCACCAGCTTGAACGTGGGCTCGTCGATGGACGCAGGCGGGGGCCCCTTCTCGGTCGGCTCGACTTTCTTGGGCTGTGCAGCCGAGATCTCGGCCGACC
>CAYNOM010000206.1:4387-9311 GCA_964398415.1 uncultured Polyangiales bacterium
CGGCTGCGACCGTCCGAACCATCCGGTGATGTGGCGCGGGCTCGGCCTGCTTTCCGTCACAGGCGACGAGACCGAGACTCAAGGCGAAAGCCACGCCAACGCGCCTCGTACACGTAGGGTTCATCGACGACTCCATCAGTGAGTGTGAACGTGCACGCGGGCCGGGCGCGGCTCGCCGGCGCGTGCCCCGGCCACAACCGCTTCGGTTTCCAAAAGAACCTCGTCGCTCGCGGGCGACAGGTGAAAGTGGGCTGCGCGAGCCCCCGAGGTGGTGATGAACCACTTGACGAAGGCGATGTACGGATCGGTTTGCAGGCGCGCGAGGTTTGCATCGACCCCAGCAAAGCCCACCGAATCCTGACGCACGGCGAGCTCGATCTCGCGCGGCGCTTTGCCTGCGATCTGGCGCTCGACGCTGGCCACCAAGCGATGGGTCGACCGCCTCTCGGGATCGATGTCGGTGCGCACGGTCTTGATGCGCACCACCGCCACGACGTCGGCAGCTCCTACACGCGTCGCGAGATCCCTGTCCCACTCCTCGCGCCAGCGCCCCTCGAGCCCCGCAAGCCTCGCGATGAAATCGACGCCCTGGTCGAACGCGCGCGCTTCTTCGGGTGGCAAGGGCGGCGAGGGTGCGCTGCTCTGTTGAGCGCCGCCACACCCCAACGTGACGCCGATCGCGAGCGCAAACAGCACTGGAAGACTTCGAGAAAGCAGGGCGGTCCGTGGCACGCCATGCACTCTAGAGTCCGTGCTTGGGCAGGTCAATCGCCGGCGTCCGCGGCGGAGGGCTCGCGCGAGAGGCGCTGCCACAGGGCGAGCATGTCGGCCGAGATGGGAGCGCTGAGCTCGAACGCGCGCCCCGTGACGGGATGCTCGAAGGATAAGGCGTGGGCGTGGAGCGCGTGACGCGGATGGCCGAGGCGCTCCAGGAGAGTCGGCGTCAGACCCGTCTCGATGTACTCGAGAAACGCCGCTTCGCGCTCGGGGCCATAGAGCTTGTCGCCGACGATGGGGTGCCCGCTCTCTGCGAGATGCACGCGAAGCTGGTGCTGTCGGCCCGTGTGGGGAAACAGCTCGAGCATCGTGTATCCCGCAGCGCGGGCGCGCACACGGTACTCGGTCACCGCCGACAGGCCGTCGGGCCGAGCCTCCATCAATACGTGTAGACCCTGCCTCGCGCGCGCCATGGGCATGTCGATGACGCCCGTGTCGCTCTCGACCTCGCCGCGCACGATGGCGACGTAGGTTTTCTGCATGTGGCGATTCTCGAAGGCGTACTTGAGCAGACGCTCGTGCTCGAGGTCGCGCGCGCACAGCAGAAGGCCACTCGTCTCGCGATCGAGGCGGTGGGCGATGCGCGGGCCGTCCTCACCGTACTTCTCGCGCAGGATGAACGAGACGGTGTTGCGATGGTAACTCGCCGACGGATGCACGGGCAGCCCTGGTGGCTTGTTCAACGCCAGCATCGCCTCGTCTTCGTAGAGCACGGGCAACTCGCGCGGTGCATCGGGCTCCTCGAAGGGCGGCCGCACGAGCACCACCGTTTCCCCCGCACGCACGAGGTCTGACGCGCGCCGCCTGCGTCCCTCGAAGCTGTACGCGCAGGCCCTGACGATCTGCTGCGCACGCGTACGCGACAAACGTGGAATACGCGTCTGGATGAACAGATCGAGGCGCATGCCCGCAAACTCGGGCGCCACGGGAAAGCGCAGGATGATCGAATCTTCTGCGCAGCCCTCGGGCAGCACGAATTGGGGCTCGGGGGCCTCCACCAGGGTGCGGTGGACCCTTCTCAACGGGCGAAGCCTGCGGGTGACGGCCATCGAACGAACGCGTTACGGCGCCTGAGCGTGCTTGGGTGCAATAATGGGCTGGGCAAACGGGCCCGGAATTAGGCGGTCGCGAGTAGCATCCCCCGAGAGACCAGGCAACGCCCCGACCATGGACGATCCCTCAGCAGACGAGCCCCCGCCCCAGAGCGGTGATGCGACCAAGACGCGGGTTCGCTGGGCAGTGAGGCTCGGCCTCCCGCTCGTGGCCGTCGCAGCCCTGATCGCAGCGCTCTCGCTCGCTGGGCGCTCGGCGCCCGAGCCCACGGCGGCGACGCCACGACCCACACCGCAGAAGCAGAGCGTCGACGCCGGCAACGACGCGGGCCCGCCTCCCGTGCGACCGAGCGGAACGCGCGTGATCACGGGTGAGCTGCGCGACGACCGCAGCCGACCCGTGGAGGGCGCGACGGTGTCCCTCCGCCTCTCGAACGATCCGGCCTTCGAGCCCTGGACGGCCACGAGCGATGCGGAGGGCAAGTTCCGCATCGATGGGCTGCCGGAAGCGACCTCACTCTCGCTCGAGGCCATGGCCGACGGCCACGACGATGCAGAGCGCACCCTGCGCCCCGACGACCCAGACGCGGTCGATCTCGTCCTCGCACGGCGAGGCGAGCTTCGCGTGTGTGTCAACGATGCACGCGGGGTGCCGGTGCCGAAAGCCAACGTCTACACCACGGGCACCGGGCTCTTCCCGGCGTCCGTCGCCCAGACGGGCCAAGATGGCTGCCACGTGGAGAGAGGGCTGCCAGGAGGGCGCTATCAGGCGCGAACGCGGCTCGAAGCTCGCGTCGGAGGTCCCTCACCCGCGCTCTCGGTCGCTCCGGGCGAACGCGCAGAGACGCTCCTCGTGCTCGAGCCTGGAGCCACGCTGATCGGACGGGTGCGCGATGCCCAACGCGGCAGCGCTGTCGCAGGCGTCACACTGCGCATCGAGGGCTTCACACCGGGACTCGCGCCAGACGAAGTGAAGAGCGATGAGCGCGGCGCCTTCGAGGCCCACGGCCTGTTCGCCGGGCCCGCTCGCATCGAGATCGTGCATGAGGGCTTCGCGACCTTCGCCGCGACCCTGACCTTACCCCCCAAGGAGCCCCTCGAGATCGCCTTGCAAGGCGCCGCACGCCTCGTCGGACAGGTACTAGACACGAGCGATCGTCCGCTTGAAGGTGCGTCCTTGTCGATCGCCACGGACGAAGGCGACCCCTTGGCGGTCGAGGTCGCGGGCACGGAGCTCATGCCACGCGGTGAGCTCGGCGTAACGCGTGGTCCCGTGCCGCCCGTGCCGGCGTTCTCGTCCAACGCGCTCAGCAACGCGACCTCCGTGGCGCGCAGCGATGAAAAGGGCCAGTTCGACATCGCTGGCTTGCCGCCGGCGCCCATGCGGCTCGTGGCCACACGCAAGGGCTTCGCACCGTCGATGGTGCGCGTCGACAACCTCGAGCCCCATCGCACGCGTGATGGTCTGCGCATCATTCTGCGCAGGGGAGGCACCCTCGAGGGCCGGGTCGTCGACGGACGTGGCGAGCCGGTGGAGGGCGTGGCGATCACCGTCAAGAGCGACACCGGCTTCGAGGCCAGCGCCCTCAGCGACGCCCGAGGGCAGTACACGATCTCAGACCTCGTAGGCCCGGTGAACGTCGAGGCCCATCCGCGCGGCTTCGCGCCGCTCACCTGCAGTGCCGTGGTGCGCGCCGATGCTGTCGCGCGCTGTGACCTCGGGCTCTCGGCCAGCCTCTACACCCTGCCCGTGCGCATCGTCGATCGCCGCGGCTTCGGTCTCGACGGTGCGCTCGTCACGCTCAGCGCGCGCAAACGCATGACGCCACAGACCCACGTCAGCCGCAGCGACGGCAGCCTGCTCTTCACCGAGTTGCCCGCGCCGCCTTACATCATCGAGGTCACGCTGCGCGACCATCTCAGCGTCCGAGGCCTCGCCGTGGACCGCGCCGACGCAGAGGTGCGCATCACGCTCGAGCGCGGGGCGCGCATCTCAGGACACGTGCTCGACTCCCTGGGCCGCGTGGTGCCGTCGGCACGCGTGTTCAGCGACGACGAGAGCGCGAGCACACGGAGCGATGGGGCGGGCGCGTTCCTCCTCGATGGCGTGCGACCGGGCTCCCTGCTGCTGTTTGCGGAAGAGCGGAGCGCGGGACGCGGCGAAAGCAGAGAGGTGCGCGCACGCGCGGGCGAGACTCTCCCGGGCGTGCTGATCCACCTTAAGGGCCGCTACGAGGAGAGCGACACAAGCGACGAGCTCGACCTCGGCACAGAGACCGAGGAAGACGGCGCGCCTCCCCAAGCGACGCAAGCCGGCGAACCTGCGCCGGTCGAGGTCGTCGAGCCGAAAGCCAAGGGCCCGATCGGCCTCGAGCAACGCGGCGATTCGACGGTCGTGACCCACGTGTCGGAAGGTAGCTTCGCGGCACGCGCGGGCCTTCGCGCAGGAGACGCGCTGCTGAGCGTGGACGGTGAGCCCGTGCTGTCTGCAGCGCAGGCCCGGGGCATGCTGCTCTACCCTCCCGGCGCCTCGGGACGGGTCCAGGTCGCGCGCGGCGCCCGCAAGCTCACGCTGCGCTTCAAGCGGCCCGCGCTGCGCTGAAGCGCGTGCGAACGCAGCGCTCGATCGTCGGCTTCATCGCGGAGGCTCAGGGAAAGACTTGCTCGTCGCAGACATCCCCTACGCCATCCGCATCGGCGTCGGCCTGGCTGGCGTTGGCCACATCGGGACAGTTGTCTTCGGCATCCGAGACTCCGTCACCATCGAAGTCTTGGACCAAGCACGCTTCGGCGTTCTGCTCTGCGTTCGCGACCATGGGGCAATTGTCGCATTCGTCACCGACGCTATCCAAGTCGAGATCGCTCTGGCTCGGGTTTGGGATGGCCGCGCAATTGTCGCGGTCATCAGTCACGCCATCGCCGTCCAGGTCCAGCGCGGCGTCCTGCTCTTCGTTCACCTCGATACCCACGTCGATGCGACCGAAGCCGACCTGCTCACCGTTCGCGAGGTCGAACGCGAAACGTACGGCCGTGGTCGAAGCCTCTTGCACCACCACGCCCTCCAAACGGTCGGCGCGCAGCGATGCACTCACCGC
>CAYNOM010000207.1:0-9288 GCA_964398415.1 uncultured Polyangiales bacterium
CCTATAGCCCATGCGCACGGCGAGCTGCGTTCGAAAGCCCCTGCCCATGTTGAGAGCGAGCGGCTCTTCGGTGGTCTCGAGTGTGCAATCCCAACGACTGTGGTTGACGTCGATGGGCAAGGCTACCACCCCGTGACGCGAGGCGTCTTCGATCAGCGTCGCGGGCGAGTAAAAGCCCATGGGTTGCGCGTTGAGCATGGCGCACAAAAACGCTGCGGGATGGTGACATCTCAGCCAAGCGGTGACGTAGGCGAGCAGCGCAAAGGATGCAGCATGGCTCTCGGGAAAGCCGTACTCTCCGAAACCGCGAATCTGCGAGAACACGCGCTCGGCGAACTCTTCGGGGATGCCGCGCGCCACCATGCGCGAGACGAGCCGCTCGTGGTGGCTCTCGATGCGACCCGAGCTGCGCCATGCGGCCATGTCACGGCGCAGCTGATCGGACTCACCGGGCGTGTAGCCTGCGGCCTCGACGGCGAGCTTCATCACCTGTTCTTGAAAGATTGGTATACCAAGCGTTTTACGCAAGACACGCTCGAGACTCGGATGAGGGAAGCTCACCGGCTCCTCGCCCGTCCTGCGCCTGAGGTAGGGGTGCACCATGTCCCCCTGGATGGGGCCGGGACGAACGATGGCCACCTCGATCACCAAGTCGTAGAAAGTGCGTGGTGCGAGGCGCGGCAGCATGGCCATCTGGGCACGGCTCTCGATCTGAAACACGCCCACTGTGTCGCCACGCGAGATCATGGCGTAGGTGTCAGGGTCTTCCGCAGGCACGCGCGCCATGTCGAGATCGAGCCCCTCATGCTGACGCAGGAGCGTGAGGCAGCCGTGAATGGCGGTCAGTGCACCGAGCCCGAGTAAGTCGACCTTGAACAGCCCCAGCGACTCGACGTCGTATTTGTCCCACTGGATCACCGTGCGGTCTTCCATCGTTGCGGGCTCGATGGGCACGATGCTGTCGACGGGCTCGTGTCCGAGCAGAAAGCCCCCGGGATGGATCGACAAATGACGGGGGAAATCCTGGATCTGACTGCACAGGGACAGGAGCTGCGCAAACGCTGGGCTGTTCGGCTCGAGCCCCGCGCTCTCGACGGTCGTGGCACAGAGCCCATCGGCGTAATGCCCGAGCAGCCTTGCGATGCCATCGAGCTCGGTGGCCGCGATGCCGAGCACCTTCCCCACATCGCGCACGGCCGAGCGTGCACGATAGCGAATGAGGTTGGCCACCATCGCGGCATGCCGCCGACCGTAGCGACGGTAAACCCACTGAATCACCTCTTCGCGTCGCTCGTGCTCGATGTCGAGATCGATGTCGGGCGGCTCGGCGCGCTCACGACTCAAAAAGCGCTCGAACAAGAGCTCCATGCGCACGGGATCGACGGCCGTGATGCCGAGACAGAAGCACACCGCACTGTTGGCTGCGCTGCCCCGCCCCTGACACAGGATGCCCTCACGCGCGCAGAACTGCACGAGCTCGTACATCGTGAGGAAGTAACCACCGTAGTCGAGCTCGCAGATCAACGACAGCTCGCGCTCGAGCTGTACGGTGACGTCCGCAGGCACGCCCTCGGGGTAGCGCAGCGCTGCGCCGGCAAACGTCAGCTCGCGTAGGTGCTCGCTCTCGCTCCTTCCGTCGGGCAGCGTCTCACCGGGATAGCGATAGCGAATTTGATCGTAGTTGAAGCTGCAACGATCCGCGATGGCCAGCGTTTGCGCGAGGGCTTCGGGGTCGTCTGCGAAGCGCTGGCGCATGACCTCGACAGGCAAAAGTGCATGCTCGGCGTTTTCGCGAATGCGCGTGCCTGCCTCGCGCAAGCTGCAGCCGTGACGAATGCAAGTGAGCACGTCTTGCAAGGGACGCCGCTCCGCATCGTGATAGAGCACCTCCGTCCCAGCCACGACGCGCACCCCGAGGGTACTCGCCCGGTCACGGAGGGCGCGCTCGTGAACCTGCTCGTCGGCCTGCAGATGTCGGGCACACAGGGCGTAGAGCGCATCGCCGTAGGCACCGAGGAGCGATGGCAAAAGCTGGGGCTCGGTGCACAGGGCGATGAGCGCCCCCGCCGCTTGCTTGACCTCGTCGAGTGTGACCAGTGAGCTGCCCTTCTCGGCGTGCTGCCGACCGCGCGAGATGAGCTGACACAGCGCGGCATACCCCGCGCGATTCATGGCGAGCAGCACGAGGTGATGCCGTACGTCGCTGTCGAGGCTGATGGCGAGCGTAACCTCAGCCCCGATCAACAAGCGGATGCCGAGAGCCTTGGCTCTCACGTGCGCCTTCACGGCGCCGTACACACCATCGCGATCGGTGATCGCCAGGGCAGAAAACCCGAGCGCGTGAGCACGCTCGACGAGCTCCTCCGGATGGCTCGCCCCCTCGAGGAAGCTGTGGTTGCTCTTGATCCAGAGCGGCACATACATGGCACCGTCGTGCATACATGAACATAAGTTCAGCTGTCAACGGCCTCCCACGAAGGCAAGTCGTCATGCGAACATCCATCGGCATGCGAGCCATCATCCCGACATTTCTCTTGGCCACCCTCACCTTCGCGGCACTCGGCTGCGACGACGACGATGACGGCTATGGCCCCGGCTGCGTGGGCCTGCCCCGCGGCGAGGCCTATCCGGTCTGCGACACCTACTTCGGGAGCGCGTGCCGCTCCGACCGCGACTGCGCCGAAGAGTGCTGCGAAGAGAAGCACTGCGGGCGCGAGGGCATGTGCACGTCACGGTGCGGGAGCGATCGCGACTGCCCCGAAGACATGCTGTGCGAGCACGACGTGTGTCTGTTCGCCTGCGCCACCGATCGCGACTGCGCGCCGGGCTGGAAATGCGGCCACGGTGGCCGCGTGTGCGAGGCCGAGTAGTCGGACAGCGCGCGAGCCGCTGTCAGTTTTCTAGCTGTTGTGGCTGCTCTGCCTGTTGTGGTTGCTCTGCCTGTTCTGGCTGCTCTGCCTGTTCTGGCTCTGCCGACCCTTCCTGGAGATCCACGACTCGTGTCTCGACCTTTCCGGCGGCGACTCGGATCGCGAACATCTTTTGCAGGTTGAGCTGCACGTTTCTGAGCTTGACGCGATGCCAGCCTGCTGGGAGCTCCAAGTTCATCTGCGGGGTGTGCCCCACGAGCTTGCCATCGATGTAGACCTGCGCCCACGGCAGGGCGTTGATGCGCAGCACTCCCGTGCCGACCTTCGTCCCACGCGCGACACGCTGCTGCTGTGCGGCACGCTTGGCGACGGGCTCCGCGACGGCCGCGGCCGGTTCAGCGAGCTCCTCGAGCTCAATAGGCGTGGCAGATCCGGCAAGCTCGCTGGGTTCCGCGGGCGCGATGGGCTCCACAACAAACTCGGAGGGTTTGAGCGCGGTGACCACCGGCGTGGGCCTCACGGACGCCGGCGGAGCGTCCTCGACCTGCACGGGCACTTCCGCTTCGACGGCGCTGTTTTCGGGGCCCTCGGGCGCGCTCGCCGACGTGCTCGGAACGTCGGCCGGCGCCATCTCCATCGCGCCGACCGGGGCGAGGTGCTCGAACGCCGGCTGAGCTGCGACCTTGGCTTTGGGCGCGAGATTCGACGCGCCCACGGCATGCATGACCCACGTGCCCGCCCCCACCGCGACCACGACCGCCGCCAGCGCCAGCATGCGGCGAGGCGGAGCTGCGCGATGTGCGCGATGTGGGCGCACGACAGGGCGCTCGTGAGCTCTTGCTACCGGCGGCTCGGTCGAAGGCAGCTCCCGGACCGTGCTCAATGCCACGCCTGGCAGCTCGGTTTGAGCGCTCGGCACCGGGCCGGACGTACGTCCATCACGCTCGGAAGGGGCTGGGCCCCGTCCCAAGTCGTTCGACCAAAGCCGCTGGCGCAGCATTTCGAGCTCGGCCTCGTCGATGCGCTCGGTGGCAGAGCTGTCGTCAGGAATATCGTCCAGGGCGTGATCCAGGCATGTGGGCGACAGGTCATGGCGCGAGAGAGCCCTGGAAATGCGCGCTCCGCGGTCGTAGAGCCGGGTGGAGCGTTCGTCCCCGTCCCAGTCGAGCCCTGCTTCCATGTCGCGAGGCGGCCCCGAGAGCTGCTTTCTGCTCGACGAACCTTCACCCTGCATGGCCAAGTCTCCTCCGTGCCGCCGCGGCGTCCCACGCCTCCCCTGATGGGGCCGCTGGGCGCCGTGATCGAACAGCACCTTCCTTGATGTCTCCACACGGTGTTCGCTTCACCTGCATGAGGACGAGGCCTTCACAGGGCTCAAATCTGCACGCGTCGGTCGCTCAGGCGGGTCGTCCGTCTGGGTGATCGTGCACAGGGCACGCTCCACTCTCGGGCAGCGTGGGCATGGCGCTGGTGTGCTGAACCACCGCGAGCACGTCGTGGATCGCCTTCCAGGAGTGCGCCGCGATCACGCCTTGAGCGACGAAGGCCGCGCACAACATCACGGCGATCCAGGGCTCTTCGTTCAAGCGCAAGAGCGCCCAGCAGGTCAGGATGACCACCACCACAGGCGGCGCGATCAGAAGAGCGCGGTCGAGCGGCAGCTTGCCCGTGCCTGGCGTCGGGAGATCCTTGCCAGGATGCAGAAACGGGCTGTACGTGCGGAGCACCACACGACAACGGCGCGTCAAGAGCCAAGCCACGAAGGCCAAGGCGAGCGGGACGAGCTGAAGCACGGTGACCCCCGACACACGCTGTCCGAAAAACTCGGTCGAGCGCAGATGCCACGAGAGCTCACGCTCGATGCGTTCGGTCGCAGCCTCGGGCCCCAACGCGCGAATCTGAGGCCAGAGCGGATTGCTTTCTAGGCGTGCGAGCGCCTGAGGAGCTCGAAACGCTGCTGCGGCCACACGTTGCGTGCTTCGACGTACGGGTATCGCAAGCTCGATCTTTGTGCCCTGCTCGGTCTGCAGTGTCGCGACGACCACGACGCCCTCGGCACCTGCCGCAGGGGCCTTCTCGAGCTTTTGCTGCATCGCTTCCTTCGCGAGCGAATCGTAGCGCTGCTTCTCCGCCTGCATGACCGGCTTGAGTCGTTCGAGCTCTTCATACGCGGCGACCCGCTCTCGCAACGCGGGGAGCATGGCCCGCTTCGAGAAGCGCTGAAGCGCGAGAAGCTCGCTTCGATCTCGCGACGCGTAGTACTTGTCTCGGGCTTGTTCGTACGAGGCCAGCGCATTCTTGGCCGACGCCCTCGCCTGCGCGACATTGGCCTCCAGCTCGACACGCTCCCGACTGACGGGATGCGAAAGGCGTAGGCCCGTGAGCACGAGCCGGCCGCGCTCAGCGAGCCTTTCGATACGAAAGCGAAGACTGTCGGAGAGCGCGTCCAGATTCGGACCGTGCACGGAAACCTCAGCACCCGGCCGAGAGAACCGCAACAACTCCTCCAAGCTGCCAAGGTCGGGAGGATCGGCCACGAAAAGGTGCGCCTGGGACTCCGTCCCACGCGGCACCGAAAGCCTTCGCACGTCGACGAGGCGCACGAGCTGTCCGAGAGCCGGCGCCCGTGTTTGCTCCGCATCGCGCGCGAGCTTGCGGCTCAAGGCCTGCACCTCGAGCGCATCGGAGACCTCGGCGAGCTCGCGCAGCGCAGTCGTGCGCGGCCGGTCGCCGAGACGCGGGTAAGAGACCACGACACCCGCCACGCAGACGAGCACGACCACGACGAACCGGGCATGCGCGCGGCGCAAACCTTCGCGCCATCCCGCAGCAGCTTCGTTTCCTCCGCCTGGCTCCGTCATGGTCTGCTCACGCTGGCGTCAGCCCTTGACCTCGAACGGCACCTCGGCGACGGGCTGTCCGTCCGCCGTCTCGATGATGCAACGATAGGCACCGGGCTCAGTCGGTGCGCTTCGATACGCCCACGTGCGCCAACGCGGCGAGTTGCCGATGGTCACGGGCATGGGCTCGCCAAGATCTTCTTCGCCCTTCGTCCAGCGCACGTGCAGCTCGTACTGCTCACCGTCCGGATTGACCGCTTGCACGTACGCGTACACGCGCTCACCAGGCTCGAACGCACTCGCCTCGTCCACGGGCTCGCGGCCTTCGATGCCGTGCGCGAGCACGAAGCGACCGATGGCGACATCGCCCTTCTCGTGGGCAATCTCGATCGGCTGTTTCACAGCCTCGTCCTTCTGCTCGGCCGGATAGGGATCCGACTCTGCCACCGCAGTCGCTTGCGTCGCATCGCTGCCGGGCGTGCTTGGCTGCGCTTGTTCTGCGCCATCGGCTGCGGGCGCGGCCTGTGTCGGCTCGATGGCCGCAACAGCCTCTTGTGCAGGCATCGCCATGGGCTGTGCGGCCTCGTCGGTGGTGACAGCCGGTGAGCTCTCTGTAGAGGCAACTTCCTGCTGCAGCGCAGGATCGGCCTCGGAAGGTTGCACGTGGGCGCAGGCCGTCGTGGAGACGAGGACCGCTGCACCGAGAATGGAACCGATTGATTGCATGAACAAACCTCCAGTCACTGACTCGACGTGCGCACGGCGTTCGCCGCCTTCGTCGAGCTCGTCAGCGCGAATCGTTCCATCCGCGCTCGTGGTGGATGTGCGATGTGCGAGCGATCCTTCGCTCGCACCCTTGTCGGCACACTGTGTGCACTCAGTTCAGCGGTACTTTGAGGCGAGCCATCACACCGTGATCGACGGTCACATGGCGCAAGATGTCAGGGCCTTCACCGAAGGGCACCAGACGCAACGTTCGAACGCCCTCAGGCAACAGGAGGCGCACGGGTGTCGTCCCGAGCTTACGGTCCCCGAGGTACACGTCGGCCCAGCCTCCAGGAGTCGCGATGCTCACCTGGCCTATCTTGACCTCGCCCGGCTGAGGGTGCGGCTTGCGCTTCGCTTTTTCGGGCCCCCAAACTTCATCGAGGCCGAACTCCAGATCGAGCTCCGGATCGAGCGCCATCTCGTAGTCCGCCGGGTTGAGCGTTGCATCGGCCTCCGCCGGGTCTGCCAGGTCGGCGTTGGCCTCCTTCGTGGGCGCTTCAGCTGCCTCTTCAGCCGCTGCGGATGCTGCAGGACGCGAAGGTGCAGCAGGGCGCGCGCTCTGCGACGCCGCGTTCACTGCAGCCGGAGCAGGCTTCGCTGGCTCAGCGCGTTCGGTCCTGGGCCATGCCCAGAAGCCGAGCCCCAGGACGGCGAGCAGCACCGCGGCCAAAGGAGCCGCCTTGGCGATTCGCCTGGACTTCTCGAACGAGATGGGACGCACCCCACTGGAGGACGAGGTCGCGCGAACCTCAGACCTTACGGGTCGCGTCTGCTGTGCGTCGACCTTGGGCGACTCGGCCTCGACGCTCGAGCTATCGACCGCGGCGTAGGGCCCGGTCGCCTTCGCAGCTTCACGCAGGGCCGCGCGCTTCTGCTCGATGTCCTTGGCAAAGAGCAGGTGCATCCACTTGGACACCTCCGGCATGCCCACGGGGACGAGAGACTTCACCGCACAGCGCGACAGTTCGAGTCCCAACTCGCGCGCCGAGCCGTAGCGAATGCCACGGTCTCGCTCGAGCGCGCGCGTGACGATGCGCTGCAGCGTGCCCGATACGAGCTGCCCGCACTGCCCAAGGGTCGGCACCGGCTCTTGGGTGACGGCGAGCACCGTCTTGGCCTCGTTGTCTCGTCGGAAGAGACGCTGTCGCGCGAGCCCCTCCCACAAGACGACGCCGAGGGACCACACGTCGGCGCGACGGTCGACGGCCTGCCCGCGCATCTGTTCTGGCGCCATGTAGGACAAGCGCCCCTTCACGGCGCCGTTGCGCGTCGTGTGCAGCCTCTCGGTTGCGCTGGCGATGCCAAAATCGAGGACCCGCACGCTGCCGTCGTAACCGACCATGATGTTGTGGGGCGAGATGTCCCGATGCACGATGTTCAGCGGGTTCCCCTGCGCGTCTTCGGCGTCGTGGGCCGCATGAAGACCCTCACAAGCCTGAGCGAGCACTTGGGCCAGCACAGGCACGTACATGCTCTCTGCCTCGGGCACCTCCGAGAGCCGAGCAGCCACGTCCGCCCAGGTCTCGCCCATCACGTACTCCATCGCCAGGTAGTACGTGCCGTCCGATTTGCCGAAGTCGAGCACACGGCAGACGTTGGGATGGTTGATGAACGAGACGATTCGCGCCTCGTCGAGGAACATGTCGACGAAGTCCGTGTCGCGCGCCAGATGCGGATGGATGACCTTGACGGCGGCGACCTGACCTATCCCCGCGTGCTGGGACTTGTGGCCCAGGTACACCGTGGCCATATCACCGCAAGCTATCTCACGAATGAGATGATAGCCCCCGAGCGTGCGACCCTCGTAGCCGCGCGGCTGTGCTTCGGTGATCGGGGATGGCAGGCTCATTCAAGGTGCTCGGTTCGGCGATCCAGGGCTTCGGGGCCGAACGGGGTTCTCGTGGCTTCGTCCGGTCCTTCATCGATGTATGTGCACGCACCGGCATCCCTTCATCGAGAACGTCATTTTTGCGAAGGAGCACGGATGCTTGGATTCACCGCGGTAGCTCTTGGGGGAGTCTGAGCGGTGCCTTCGGGCATCCGGACCGCTCCCCGAGGCTCATCGGCACGCGCTGCGGAGCAACTGAGCCAGCGATAATCGCTCGCTGATGAGTTTCGTCACGTGCAACCAAGCGTACGAGAACAGTCAGAAACTTCATCACCGACCGGCGCAGGTGGACTCACGGGCATCGGGTCAATGACCGGCCCAGAACGCCATGGAGTCGCCACACATGCAGTTGCCCGCCGCTCGACCACACGCCCTCACCGACGTTCCCGCCGACGCCATTGGGGCCGACCAACTCTTTCGTCGCCACGCGACCTACGTGGCCGCGTTTCTTCGCCGACTCGGTGTGAGCGACGACGCCGTCGACGACGCCGTGCAGGAGGTGTTTCTGGTTGCGCACATGCGCGGTGGATATCGCCCAGGGCCTGGCTCCGAGCGCACGTGGCTCGGCGCGATCACGATCCGTGTCGCGGCCAATGCGCGACGCGCCCGTATGCGAAGGCGTGAGACCCTGGACGACGAGCTCTTGGGCAGCAGCGTCGCCTCGGACGCGCCGGACATGTTGGTGGCAACGCGTCAGGAGCTTGCCAACGTGGAGCGCGCGCTCGGCGAGATGAGCGACGTATTGCGCGACGTATTCGTTCGCTTCGCTGTCGCAGGTCATTCGTGCGACGACATCGCACGCGCGATGGGCGTTCCGACGGGCACGGTGTACTCACGCCTTCACGCTGCGCGCAACAGTTTCTCCAAGGTGTGCGCGGCGCACGTGACGGCGGCCTGAGTTGCGCGAGATTCGCGCGACGAC
>CAYNOM010000208.1:0-2192 GCA_964398415.1 uncultured Polyangiales bacterium
GGCGAAGTAGAGCCCGCTCACGCTGGCGGCGGGCAGCATCGCCATGTGGTCGGTGAGCTCGATACCCACCTCACCGGCAGAGAGCAGCTCGAACAGCTTTCGCTTCGAGGTGTGATCGGGACAAGCTGGATACCCAAAGGCCGGCCGGATGCCGCGGTACTTTTCCTGGGCGAGCTCGGCCTTGCTCAGCGCCTCGTCGGCGGCGTAGCCCCACTCCTTGCGCACCCGCGCGTGCAGCATCTCGGCGAGGGCCTCGGCCAGGCGATCAGCCAGCGCCTTGACCAGGATCGCGTTGTAATCGTCGTGATCACGCTCGAACTTCTGCGCGAGCGCGTCGGCACCGATGCCCGCGGTGACGGCGAAGGCGCCCACGTAGTCGTTGCCGAGGGCCTCGCGTGGCGAAACGAAGTCGACGAGGCTCAGGTTCGTCGCGCCTTCGCCGCGGTCCGTCTGCTGTCGCAGCATGGGGAAGCGCATGAGCTCTCCCTCGCGTGTCTCATCGAGGTAGAGCACGAGGTCGTCCCCGTCCGCAGCGGCCGGCCAAAAGCCGTACACCGCGTTGGCCGTGAGCAGGCGTTCGTCACGAATACGCGAGAGCAGCGCCTGAGCATGCTCGTACAGCTCATGGGCAGCGCTGCCGTGGCTCGGGTCTTCGAAGATGGAGGGCACGTCGCCCTTGAGCTCCCAGGCACTGAAGAAGAAGCGCCAGTCGATGTAGGGCTCGAGCTCGGCTATCGCGATCTGCTCGAGCACACGACAGCCCGTGAACGCGGGGGTCGGGCTCTCCGCCTCACCGAACTCGTAACGCGGCCTGCGTCGCCTCGCCTCTTCGTAGCTGAGCAGCTTGCGGTCACGCTGATTTTCGTGCTGGCGACGTAGGCGTAGCTGCTCTTTGCGATTGTCCGCATCGAACGTCTTGCGCTGAGCGGCATCGAGCAAACTCGCCACCGTGTTGACGGCGCGCGAGGCGTCGAGCACGTGCACGACCTCGTTGTCGTAGCAGGGTGCGATCCTCACCGCGGTGTGCTTTCGGCTGGTGGTGGCGCCACCGATGAGCAGCGGCACGTTCATGCCGCGCCGCTGCATCTCCTTGGCCACGAAGGTCATCTCGTCGAGCGAAGGCGTGATGAGGCCCGACAGGCCGATCACGTCGACCCCGCGCTCGAGGGCCGTCTCGAGGATGCGCTCACAGGGCACCATCACGCCGAGATCGATGACCTCGTAGCTGTTGCAGCCGAGCACGACGCCCACGATGTTCTTGCCGATGTCGTGCACGTCGCCCTTGACGGTGGCGAGCAGCACCTTGCCCTGAGCCCGCACCTCGGACTTCTCGGCCGCCATGTAGGGCTCGAGGTAGGCCACCGCGCGCTTCATGGCGCGTGCGCTCTTGACCACCTGCGGCAAGAACATCTTGCCCGCGCCGAACAGATCGCCGACGACGCTCATGCCAGCCATGAGGGGCCCCTCGATCACGCTGAGAGGACGGCCGAGCTTCTGGCGCGCCTCTTCGGCGTCTTGCTCGATGAAGTCGACCACGCCGTGCACGAGCGCGTACTTCAGGCGCTCCTCGACGCTGCTCTCGCGCCAAGACAGGTCGACCTCGCGCTTCTTGCCTGCCCCCCTCACCTGCCCGGCGAAGGTCACCATGCGCTCTGTGGCATCGGGACGCCGATTGAACAGGACGTCTTCGACGTGCTCGAGCAGGTCCTTCGGAATGTCTTCGTAGACGACGAGCTGACCCGCGTTGACGATGCCCATGTCGAGGCCGGCAGCGATGGCGTGATAGAGAAACGCCGAGTGGAAGGCCTCTCGCACCACGTCGTTGCCGCGAAACGAGAAGCTGAGGTTGCTGATGCCGCCTGACACGCGGGCGCCGGGACAACGCTGCTTGATCAGACGCGTGGCCTCGATGAAAGCCTTGGCAAACTCGTTGTGCTCCTCGATGCCCGTGGCGACTGCGAGCACGTTGGGGTCGAAGATGATGTCCTCTGCGGGGATGCCGACCACTTGGGTGAGCAAACGATAGGCGCGCTCGGCGATCTCGACCTTGCGCGCGGCGGTCTCGGCCTGGCCCGTCTCATCGAAGGCCATCACCACCACACCTGCACCGTAGCTCCGCACCGTACGCGCCTTCTGCACGAAGTCGCGCTCGCCCTCTTTGAGACTTATCGAGTTGACGATGGCCTTGCCCT
>CAYNOM010000208.1:2202-9283 GCA_964398415.1 uncultured Polyangiales bacterium
CTGCACGCACTTGAGGCCCGCCTCGATCACGCTCCACTTCGAGGAATCGATCATGACGGGGATGCGCGCGATCTCGGGCTCGGTGGCGATCAGATTGAGAAACTTCGTCATCGCCTGCTCGGAGTCGAGCATGCCCTCGTCCATGTTGACGTCGAGGATGTTCGCGCCCCCGCGCACCTGCTCGAGCGCCACACTCAGCGCAGCCTGGTAATCGTCGGCCTTGATCAAGTTGGCAAAGCGCTTCGAACCGGTGACGTTCGTGCGCTCGCCGATCATGATGAAGTTCGAGTCGCGATCGATGGTGAGGGTCTCGAGGCCGCTGAAGTGGGCCTTGTCGTGCTGGGCCTCGGGAACGTGCCTGGGTTCGAGCCTCTTCACGCGCTCGGCGATGGCGCGGATGTGATCGGGCGTCGTGCCACAACAACCTCCGACGAGGTTGACGAAGCCGCTCTCTGCAAACTCACCGAGCAGCGCTCCCGTGGTCTCGGGAAGCTCGTCGTAGCCCGTGGCCGAGAGCGGGTTGGGGAGCCCCGCATTCGGGTAGCAGCTGATGAAGGCAGCGGCGATGTTCGACAGGTCCTGAATGTAGGGACGCATGTCGGCCGCTCCGAGCGCGCAGTTGATGCCGACACTCAAGGGCTTGGCATGGGCGATGGAGTGGAAGAAAGCGTCGAGGGTCTGCCCGCTCAAGGTGCGCCCGCTCTTGTCGGTGATCGTGACCGAGATCATGAGCGGAAGGTGGATCTTGCGCGCCTCGAGCTCCGCCTGGATCGCCGACAGCGCCGCCTTGGCGTTGAGGGTGTCGAAGATGGTCTCGACGAGCAGAAGGTCGACTCCTCCGTCGATCAGGGCCCGCACTTGCTCGGCGTAGGAGGCGCGCACCTCGTCGAAGGTCACGGCGCGGTAGGAGGCGTCGTTGACGTCGGGAGAGATGGACAACGTGCGATTCATGGGGCCGATGGCACCCGCCACGAAGCGCGGCTTGTTCGGCGTCTTTTCCTGGATCTCGTCGGCGACCCGCCGCGCGAGACGCGCAGCCTCGACGTTCAGGTCGTAGACGACGCTCCCGAGCCCATAGTCGGCCTGGGCGATCGATGTGGCGCTGAAGGTGTTGGTCTCGATGATGTCGCTGCCCGCCTCGAGATAGGCGCGGTGAATGCCGGCGATGATCTCGGGCTGAGTGAGCACGAGCAGATCGGTGTCGCCCTTGAGCTCATGGCTGTGGGAGCGAAAACGCTCGCCGCGGTAGGCGTCCTCGCCAAGCCGGTGCTGCTGCACCATCGTGCCCATGGCCCCATCGAGCAGCAGAATGCGACGTCGGAGCAGGCCCTCGAGCGTTTCGGTTTGGTCGGTCATCTCAGTCACCCTTTGGTAGCGAGGCAGGTGAGCACTTCGAAATGCGGAGCTTGTGGCTCACGCGAGGTGATGGCGCAGGACGCGACATGGAAGTCGAGGCTTTTCAGGCGCTGCTTCAACCAGGCAGGCGTGAAGCCTGGCTTCTTATGTCCGTAGTGCGAGGCTACGTCCATGTGCTCGTGCTTCGCGAGCGTGACGAGCAAGAGCTCGCCGCCGTCACAAAGCACGCGTGCCGCTTCCGCGAGTGCGCGCCCCGGCTCGTCGGCGAAGGAGAGGACATTGAGCATCAAGACCTGATCGAAGGAGGACGAGCACACGGGCAGCGCGTGCATGTCGCCGCGGAGCACGCGGGCGCTCGGCACGCGCGCGAGGCGTTCGGCGGCAGCGCGGCTCAACGTCTCGCTCAGCTCCAAGCACACGTAGCGCTGCGCGCGGCGCGCGAGCAGCTCGGCCACCGTGCCGTCACCCGCCCCCACGTCGAGCACCCGCTCGGTCTTGACGAGGGCGGCCAGGGCGCGTGCCAGCGAATCCCAGGTGCGACCCGGCGAATAGTGACGCTCGAGCTCGCCCGCCATACGCTCAGGCCAGCTCGACTTGGCACGCGCCTCGATCACGCGCCGTGCGCGCTCGCCATCGCGACGCAGCGCCGCATCCTCGAGTGACTCGCGCACCGCGTCCCACAGCCTGCGTGAAGCGGGCTCGAGCCCCTCGCTGTTGAAGCGGTAGTAGCTGCTCGTGCGCTCGCGCCGATCGACGATGAGCCCCTGCTCTTTCAGCCGCGCAAGATGCATCGAGACCTTGCTCTGGCCGAGCTCGGTGACCTGGGTCAGCTCGATCACCGACAGCTCGTGCTGCGACAACAGGGCGAGCAAACGCAGGCGCGTCGGATCGGACAGCGCCGCGAGTAGGCCCACCTGGTCATCGAGGGTTCGCTTCATCAGTGCATCCAGATGAACTGATGAATGACACAGGAGGGCGCCCGATTCCAGGGCTTGCCCGCACTTTTTCGACCCAGGCGTGAGCCGTGGACTGTGAAGCGCCTGACCGAACCCTCGGTTGAAGATGGTCATGCCCGGCGGAACCGCTCACGATCGGAGCAAGGGGGATGCGTGCGGTGTTCGCGCGCGCACGCCAGAGCATGTCCGACCTGAACGACCTCGTGAGCTCGTCGATTCGTCCGCTTCCGGTCGAGTCGCTGATGCCCGCGCGCCTGCCGTCGCTCATTCCCAGGCGCGGACGCACCCGGGCCATCACGCTCGGAGTGCTCACCCTGCTCATCGCCACGCTCGAGTGGGCCACCACGCCGCTGCGCGTGCTCATGCGCGTGCTCTTCGGGCGCACGCGGCGGGCGCCGATGTCGATGGCCGACGAGGTGAACTACATCCGCCCCCGGGTGGTGCGGGCCGTGGATGGGCGCGATGCCCCAGTGCTCTACACGTCGAACGCGGAGCTGTTGGCGGAATCGCTCTACACCTGTGTGCGCTGCGCAGCCGGGCACCCTCCCCCGCTACGCGTGCCCCAAGCGCTCTTGCAGCGCGAGTTTCCCGACTACTACCTTGCCCCGTTTCATGGACAGCCCAACGGCTATCTGAGCTCGGGCACGGCAGTGATGACCGACCGCATGCTCGAGGCCCAATACGGCGATGCCTTGCGCGACATGCGGCGCGAGGTGGCGCGCGCGCTCGGCAGCCGACTGCGCCACGGGGTGCTGATCGACCTCGGCGCAGGCAGCGGAAATCAGCTGCGCATCTTGCGCTCCGAGCACAAGCTGGCCAGGCTGTTCGGCATCGACCTGTCCCCGTACATGGTCGCCTCGGCCTACGCGCATCAGCTCGAGGACTTGGACGATCACGTGGAGATGCTCGAGGGCACGATCACGAAGCTGCCGTTCGACAGCGCGAGCGTGCGCGGCATGACGGCATGTTTCGTGTTTCACGAGCTGCCCGAAGCCGAGACGCGGGCCGCGCTCAAGGAGGCGTGTCGGGTGCTCGAGCCCGGGGCACGGCTCGTGATCCTCGACCGCATTCCGCCACGCACCTTACGGCAACAGATGCGTCTGCGCGTGTCGACGCGCGTCTTCTACGAGCCCCAACTCGAAGCGTTCTTACGCCTCGACCTCGCTTCGTATCTGCAGAAGCACGGCCTCACCGAAGTCGAGCGACGCACGCTGCATCCGGACGTGGGCCTACACGTATTCGAGAAGCCACGCCCTATGAACTGAGTCGCGCGCCGCGCCTGGCGGTGGACTTCGGGCCGCGGTAGACCGCTGGCCATGGCCACTCGGTTCGACTCCGTTCCCTACATCAACCTCGAGAGCTTCAAGAAGAACGGTGAGGGCGTGAAGACGCCCGTGTGGTGTGCGCCGCTCGACGGAAAGCTCGTGGTGTTCACCGAGGGCAAGGCGTTCAAGGTGAAGCGCGTCCGCAACAACCCGCGCGTGCGCGTGGCGTCTTGTGACGTGCGCGGCAAGCTCAAGGGCCCGTGGCACGAGGGCGCGGCGCGCGTCGTCGAGGACGACCCAGCCTACGAAGCGCGTGCCTACGCCGCTCTGCGCAAGAAGTACGGCCTGCAGATGCGCGTGCTCGACTTCTTCTCGCGTCTCGCGGGCAAGAAAGATCAGCGCAAGCTGATCGAGATCGACGTCAGCTGATCGGCGACGTCAGCCGACGCCTGGGTTGCCCGGCCAGGACGAGGCGCACGGCATCCTGGGCCAGGGCCTCCACGCTGCGCTCGCGCGTGGGCGAGGCGAGCATGCGGATCAATGCACGCAGGGGCCACCCGCGCTCGCCTTCTGGCAGGAGCATGGCTTCGTCGCAGGCGGCGACCACGAGCTGCAGCGCGAGCGCGGTGCGTTGGGGGCTCACGTAGAGGTCGCGCATCACGAGCTGCTCGAGCACCGCGCGTAGCGTCTCGATGCGCCCGCCTGCGCCGAGATAGGCGAGTGCCGCGCGCTGTGCCTCGACGGGCTGCCTGTCGCGCACCATGTACTCGAGATCCTCGATCAGGCGCTCGCGGTCCATGAACGATGCACGCCCCTTGGTGTCGGCCACAAGCCAGCGCTCGGCCGCGAGATCGAGAGGTTTGAGGCCGTTGATCTGGCGCACCGCGAACAAGAGCATGCGGATCAGGCCCGGCTTTCGGTAGCAGCGGGCGGCTTCGCGCAGGGCGTGCACGTACAGGAGCGCCTCGGCCACCTGGCCCCAACCTTCATACACCGTGGAGTCGAGGTCGAAGGCTGAATCGAAGCGCCAGAGCCGCTCCGAAGCGGCGCGCGACAGCACATCGATGAGCGAGTCGATCCTGGCGCCCGAGGCGAGCGCGCCGATCACCGCGTGCCAAGCCTCATCGGGACTGCGATCGAGCACCATGCGCACCATGTCGAGTCGACGCACGTCATCGAGCGCACCTTGCCCCTGCCGCGCCCATAGATCTGCGAGCCGGGGCTCGAGCAGAGCATAACGCTGTCGAAACCACTGCCAGTCGGGCGCAGCGTCGGTAGCGGGGAGCGCCGCGATGGCGTGGGCGACGCCTGGCAGCAGCTTGCGCGCATGCTCGAACCCGGCAGCTTCCAGCAGGTCGAAGCTCTTCACGCACAGGATGAGCCCCTGGCCCGCCCCCCAGAAGCGAGCGGCATTCAGCTCGTAGAACCAGGGCTCGATGACTTCGCGGCCCCACTTGCGCCACAGGGCACCTCGCAGAAGGCCGTCGGCCTGCTCGCCCGCGGAGGCCTCGCACAACTGAAGGAGCTTCTGGCCCACTCCGTCGGCATCTCTGCCCGGATCCTGCGAAGCAGGCACCTTGCGCGCTGCACGATGCCGATTGACCTCAGAGGCGAGGTCGGCCGCGTGTACGAGCGGCAGGGCGGCGAGCTGGGCATCGAGACGGCTCGCGATGCGCAGCGCGTCCGTGCACAGGGCCACCGCATGACCTGCACCCTCGCGGTTGTGCTGGGCGTCGAAGGCCGCGATTTCGATCGCAATGCGCGCGGGCTCGATGCCGCGTGACAACATGCTGACGAGATCATGGGCCGCGCGTGACAGGCGACCCTCCTGAAGGGCCACCTTCATCGACTTCACATGCTGCTCGAACACGGCCTCTGCGGAGCGTTCGGCCAACGACACCTCGACGCGACCCGCACGAACGCGCACGGGATACATGCGCACCGCTTCGTCGGCGTCGTCACTACGTCCCGTTCGAAGGTCGAAGCGATGAGCATGGAAGGCGCACGCGACATGACCCGCGGCGAGAGAGCCTGCAGCGAGGGGTAAGCCTTCGCGCGGACAGCGGCTGTCGAGGGCGTAAAGCTCCTCGTGGGCTGCGCGAAACACGGCGACGTGATGCAGCTTGTGCCTGAGCACACGCGCCTCCCCGACGGGCAGCTCGTCGAGCGCAAACGCATCCACCCAGCTCTCGCCGTCAGCTTTCGTGTCGTGGCTCATGCGGCCGAAACCCCGTGCGCGAACCTCTGCTGCACCTCGCCGAGGATCTCACAGAACCTCGCGGGTTTCAGCTCGCTTCGGGGGGTGCACGACGCGCCTACCTACGCTCACAGGCCAGGTTGGGCGTTGGATGGAAGCCCAAGCGGGGCCCGTGCTCAGCGCAACGCAAGGGTCATCGCGATGTCGTCGATCGAGGTGTCGCGCACGCGAAACGCGTCTCGCGTCAGCCCCACCTCGCGAAAGCCGAGCTTTTCGTACAGGGCACGCGCAGGCGCGTTGTGCACGAACACACCGAGATCGACCCAGGCGAGCCCCTCGGTGCGCGCCCAGGCGATGGCCTCGCGCATGAGCGCCTCGCCGAGCCCCTTTCGGCGATGGGCACGCTCGACCCCGAGACCGAGCCGCGCGCGATGCAGCATGGAGTACAAAGACCCACCACAGAGGTTCACGTGGCCCACCATGCGCTCGCCCTCGAAAGCCCCCCAAAGCCGCTCCCAGCCTGGCTCGTCGGACGGCGTGCGCAGCGACGTGCGGTGCTTGTCCTCGTAGGCCTCGCGGTCGAAGTCCTCGAAGGGCGCAAAGATCGGATCGCCCCCACGTCCCGACTCCTCGGCGTGGCGCGCCATGTGCGCCGAGACGGTGCGCAGATCCCCGGAGCGAAGCATGCGAATCGGAGCAAGACCCATCACGCGACCATAGCCCGGGTGGCAGGCGGCCGAAAGCGCGCTGCGCTCAGAGTGACTCGTCGAACAGCTCGCGACCGATCAGCATGCGGCGGATCTCGCTCGTACCCGCGCCGATCTCGTACAGCTTGGCGTCGCGCAAGAGCCGTCCCGTCGGGTACTCGTTGATGTAGCCGTTGCCGCCCAGGGCCTGGATGGCCTCGAGCGCGCAATAGGTGGCCTTCTCGGCGGCGTAGAGGATGCAACCCGCGGCGTCTTTGCGTGTGGTCTCGCCGCGGTCGCAGGCGCGCGCCACGGCGTACACGTACGCCCGACACGCGCTGAGCGTCGTGTACATGTCCGCGAGCTTGCCCTGCATGAGCTGAAACTGCCCGATGGGCGTTCCAAACTGCTTTCTGGTGTGGACGTAGGGCACGACCACATCGAGGCAGGCCTGCATGATGCCGAGGGGGCCGGCCGAGAGCACCACGCGCTCGTAGTCGAGGCCGCTCATCAGCACCTGCACGCCACGGTTCAGCTGGCCGAGCACGTTCTCCTCGGGCACTTCGCAGTCCTCGAAGATCAGCTCGCACGTGTTCGAGCCCCGCATGCCGAGCTTGTCGA